>JAVBSD010000350.1:0-5846 GCA_031547325.1 Victivallaceae bacterium
TCAGGATCGCGGAGGTCTGGCACCGGGCCGTCCGGGCCGCCTCCGGCGGCGTCCAGGCGCCGTCGCCGCGGCTTCAGGCGATGCTCGACTGGATCGAAAGCCGTCCCTCCGAAGCGATCACCCGGCGCAGCCTCGCCGAACGCTTCGGCGTGACGCCGGAGCACGTCAACTTCTGTTTCCGCCGCGAGCTCGGCTCCACGCCGTCGCACTACGTCAACCGCCGCCGGATTTACCACGCCTACCGCCTGCTGGCGGCCGGCTGCCGCAGCGTCAAAGAGGCGGCGGCCCTGGCCGGCTTCAGCGACCAGTATTACTTCGGCCGGTTGTTCAAAAGCGTCACCGGCGCCACCCCCGGCAGCGTCAGGACCGCCAGCGCCGTCCACCGCGGCGAATGACCCCGGAACCCGGTCCGGCAAAATTTCATTGAAAAATCCGCGGGTCCGGGTGGTTTCCGGCCTTGAAATATTCGCCCACTTATGGTATGTTAAATATGATATACAACGGGATGAAGCCGAAAAAACCGTCTTCGGCTTCTCCCGTTGTTCTCATACCCATGTTGCGTATTTTCCCGACCGGCTTCCGCCGTCGCCGGGTGTTTTTGTTGAAAAAAAGGCGACCATACAAATGGAAAGGAATTTTTGAATGAACGCCGGAAGCATGCTTGAGAATGCCATCGCCAACTTCGATGCCGCCGCCCGCCTCCTGTGCAACGAGTACGATCCGAAGCTGCTCGAAACCCTGCGCCATCCGCAGGAGCGTTCCGAATTGCAGTTGTCGCCCCTGATGCGCGACGGTTCGCTTCGCATCATCAAAGCTTTCGTCGTCCGCTACTGCGACGCGCTCGGCCCGGCCAAGGGCGGCATCCGCATGAGCCCGGGAGTGAGCCTCGACGACGTCACCGCCCTGGCGATGGAAATGACCTGGAAGTGCGCCCTGATCGGCGTGCCTTTCGGCGGCGGAAAATCCGGCATCGTGTGCGACGGATTCCGCATCTGCGCGCTGGACAAGGAAACGGTGATCCGCAGCTTCGCCCGCAACGCCAGCAATCACATCCACCCGACGCGTTACATCCCGGCCCCCGACATGGGCACCAATGAGTGCGACATGGGGTATATCAAGGATACCATCAGCAATGCGCTCGGCCGGGCCACCACCCAGGGCTGTTATATCACCGGCAAACCGGTCATCTTCGGCGGCATCAACGGCCGGCGCGAAGCCACCGGCCGCGGCGTGATGCACACCGTGCGCGCGGCGCTGAAGCTCAAGAACATCAACCCGGCCGGCGCCACCGCCGTCGTCCAGGGATTCGGCAACGTCGGCAGCATCGCCGCCCAGGAACTGGAGAAAATCGGCTGCAAGGTCATCGCGGTCGGCGACGTCACCGGCGCGATCGTCAATCCGCAGGGGATCGACATCGAGGCGCTGCAGGCCTTTCACCGCCAGAACGGCACCCTGCGCGGCTTCCCGGGTTCGCAGCACATCGCCGATGACGCGCTGTTGGAGCTCGAATGCGACGTCCTGGTCCCGGCGGCCCTCGCCAACCAGATCACCGCCGCCAACGCTCCGAGGATCAAGGCGAAAATCATCGCCGAAGGCGCCAACGGCCCGACCACCAACGATGCCGACGCCATCCTCGAAGAACGCGGCGTTTTCGTCATCCCGGACATTCTGTGCAACGCCGGCGGCGTTTTCGTCTCCTACCTGGAATACACCCAGGAAACCCAGCAGGAACAGATGACCGAAGAAGAGGTCAACCAGCGGTTGGATCACCGCATGAACACCAAATTCCGCCAGGTCTACGACTATGCGCAGGCCCGCAACATCAGCATGCGCCAGGCGGCGATGCTGCTGGCGGTAAAAACCGTCTGCGAAGCCAAGATCGCGCGGGGTCTCCTGCCGTAAGAGAGAATCGGACGGGGAAAAAACCTGTCAGCGTTCACCCCGGGAGTTTTTCTCCCGGGGTTCTTTTTTGCTGTAGCGCCAGTAGATCCAGGCGCCGGCGAGCATGGAAAGGATGCACAGGCCCTTGATGACCGCCAGCCACCACGGGTCCCACCACGCGCCGGAAGCGGTTTCGATGAAATCGGTGCAGCCGAAAATCGCCAGGGTCGCCGCCATCACCCACCCGAGAGGCACAAAATGGTTCCGCACCCGCCGGGTAACCAGAAACCCCACGAAAATCGCCGCAATCAGTATCCACAACGCGCCTTCGGCGTAATTGAAAATTTCCAACATCATATCGCTGTTCATATCGCTCCCGCGGGTTGATTAGGTGATATAATATAGCGTGACCCGGACCCAAATTCAACCCGCCGGCTCCGAGGCGAATGGTTCGCGCTTCGACGGCGCGGCCGGCCCGGCTCCGAGCGCACTTTTTCGGGTTCGCGTTGCTCCCCAAAAAGTCCGCCATCGCCGACCGGGCGGCTCCGCCCTCGCTCCCGCTCGGGCTTCCTTACCGTTTCGCCCGCTGAGGCGGGCGACCAACTTATGCAGTTGGATCGCACCAGGTTATCCAACCTGGACCATGGCCTTGCTTCGCGGCGGCCCCTTTTTATTTTTTTTTGTTTTTTTATAAGTCCCGGCGCAGGATTCCGCCGTCGATCCGCCAGCCGCTCCGGCAGAGCTTCCCCAGAAACACCCGGTCGTGACTGCAAAGGACCAGCGCACATTGACATTCGGCCAGCGCCGCTTCAAGGCAGGCGATCGACACCAGGTCGAAGTGGTTGGTCGGCTCGTCGAGAATCATCAGGTTGACCTCGTCCAGAAGCCCCAGCCCGAGAAACAGCTTGCGCCACTCGCCGGGACTGCAGCGTTCGGAATCGAGCACCCGCCGAGGCTCCGAACCGAGGCCGGCGACGACATTCATCACCTTGCTGTAATCCGCCGGATCGATTCGTCCGAGGCGGCGGTAGATCTCCCGCCGCATCCCGGCGTCGAGCTCCTGCGGCAGCCACAACACCCGTTCCGGCGGCAGCTCCAATTGCCCGATCAGCCGCCGCAGCAGCGTCGACTTGCCGCTGCCGTTGGGGCCGGTGAGCGCGATCCGGTCGCGCGGTCCGACCTCCAATTCGGGGATCTCCAGAAACCGGTCGCCGCCGAGCGGCAGCCGCCCGGCCGACAGCATGGCCAGACGGTTGCGGACGGCGCAGGCGCCGTAGGGGATGCCGATCCCGTAACGGCGGATTTTGCCCGGATCGGCGGCGGCCAGGAGGGCGCGCCGCCGGTCGACCAGCCTGGCCTGGGCTCCGGCCTGTTCGCTCACCCGGCGGTCGCGCCCCGAGACCCGCGCCGCGTCGATCCGGCCTTTGCCGTCGAAGTCCTTGCGGTCGACCTGACGCTTGGAGTTGCTTTTCGCCGCCTGGCGCGCCTTTTCGCGGCGGCGCTCCAGTTCGCGCGCCATATGCTTGACCTCGCGGACCAGCCCGGCGTGTTCGCGCCGCGCCCGCCGGGCGTCGAGCTCCCCGGCCTCCAGTCCGGCGGTGACGCCGCCGGCGCGCAAGGTCGCCTGACCTTCATGGATGAACAGACACTGATCGCACAGCGCGTCGAGCAATTCGCGGTCGTGACTGACCAGCAAACCGATGCCGTTGAAGCCGGACAGCACCTCGATCAAGAGGTCGCGGCTCCCCGCGTCGAGGTGATTGGTCGGCTCGTCGAGGCAGAGAATATCCGGTTCGAGCGCCAGCGCGCCGCCGATCTGGATGCGTTTGCGCTCGCCCATCGAGAGGCGCTCCCAGCGTTCCAGCCATTCCGGATCGATGCCGAGACGGTGCCGGAGACGCCGCGCCGCCGCCGCGCGCGAAGCGATGAACTCCGCCGCATATTCCGGCGGCGCGTCGACCTCCTGGGGACATAACGCCACCAGCCCCTGCACCTCGACGGAGCCGGAAACCGGCGCGATTTCCCCGGCGGCCATCCGCAACAGGGTCGATTTGCCGGCGCCGTTGGCCCCGACCACCCCGGTCCAGCCGGAAGCGGTACGCAAATCGAGATCGGTGAAAACATTGCCGGCGGCGGACTCATAAGCCGCGCCGGCGCGATGGAAGGATATAAACGCAGACATTCCAAAAACTCCGAAACCGATAACAGACAATACGTGCGACGGCGCGCTTCAAGAAACACGCGTCCGTCAACTCAGTCGATTATGATTTCAGCCACGCAATGGAATGCCCTCCCGCATTTCGGTTTTCAATAATATATCACGGCCGTTCCGGAAATGCAAACAATCCAATGAATGCTTTCCGGACGGCCTGTTGTTTACTTGAGAGAGGCGAGGATTTCGGCGATCGACAGATCGGCCCCGGCAATCACCCGGTCCGAAGCGCCGTAGTAAATGCGCAGCCGGTCGCCGTCGACGACCTGGCCGTTGGTGAAGATGCAGTTGCCGTAAAAGCCCTTCAATTCGTATTCCGCCTCCGGCTCCATGATCGGCTCGGCCGAACGCGCCAGCACCTTGTACGGATCGTCGAGGTCGAAGAGAATCGCGCCGAGACAATACCGCCCGGCATTGTCCGCGCCGTGATAAATCTCCAGCCAGCCTTCCGCCGTTTCGAGCGGCGCGCAGCCGGCGCCGATGCGCTGTTCGTCCCAGCACCCCGGACGCGTCGCCGCCACGCCGCGATGGTCGCCCCAGTTCCGCAGGTCGCGCGAACGCGCCATCCAGATGTTGTTGCCCCCGAATTCGCCGGAACTCGGCCGGTGCATCAGGTAGTAGTAATCGCCGATCCGGCGCGGAAACAAAGCGCAATCCTTGTTCGGCGGCGGCAGCATCACCTGCCGGTCGCTGAAGGTCCGCCAGTCCCGGGTGGTCATGCACCCGGCGGCGATGCCCCAGCGCCCCGCCGCGGTGTAGGTGAGGTAATAGGTGCCCTCGATCTCCTCGACCCGGCAATCCTCGATGCCGAAATCCTCGAATTCGCCGCGCGGCAAAATCCGCACCGCACCCTCCAGGGTGAAGCTCCTGCCGCCGTCATGGCTCCACACCACCATCAGGTGCGACATGGTGCTCAGATAGGGCAGCCCCTTGTACCAGTAGCCGCGCGAATCGTTCTGGGAGAAATCCGGATCGGTGCGGCTCACCACCCAGCGCTTGATCGAACCGGTGTCTTGGTCGAGCAGCAGCGTCGCCGCTTCGTCGCCGCGGCATATCGGACGCTCCGCCACCCGCATCACCAGTCCGACCTTGCCGTCGTAACGGAAGGCGCCGGGGTTGAGGACGCCCTCGACCACCAATCCCGGCTGCGACGGCGGAAGCGTCTCCGGCGCAAACAATGGATTGGCGGTGAAACGTTCGACTTTGACCGAGTCGAGCTTGGTATTGACGGTAATCATTCAGTTCTTCTCATCTTTCACGGTTGCTTTTCAAATAAATTTCATCGCCGCCATCCAGTCCGTAGGGATGGACGCAGCCGGCGAGCTCCCAGCACTCCGTCCGGTCGAGCTCCCGGTCGGAGCCGATCAGCCAGACCGGCATGTAAATGCCGCCCATCTGCGCCGAATCGTAACACTCGACGGCAATATGGTTCGTCCCCGGGCGCAGCAGGCCGCCGGATTCGCCGCCGAAGGGATGGTTCCAGATCGAGAACTTATCCAGCCCGCTCTCCGCCATGGTCTGCGAAAACGCCAACTCCCCGTTGACATATACCCACGCCTCTTCGTCGACCGAGCCGAAAAAGAGATAATAATAACGGTAGCCGAGCTCCGGCAATTCGATCCGGTTGCGGAATACCGCCGTGCCGTCGAATCCCGGAAACCCCTGTTCCTCCCAGCCGATGCCGATGCAGTCAATATAATCGTTCCAGGACGAATCGTCAAGCCCGGGAACGACGGCGGCGGCGACTTCGCGG
>JAVBSD010000179.1:0-3998 GCA_031547325.1 Victivallaceae bacterium
ATCCTCTTTCGGCGATTATCAAGTCCCAATCGTCCAAAAAAATGAAATTTATCGGTTTTTGCCGGTTTCAGCCGCGCCGCGGCCGGCGCTCAGCACCATCCCGAGCAAAAGAAAGGTCGCCGCCAGCGAGCTGCCGCCGTAACTGTAAAAGGGCAGCGCCAGCCCGGTCATCGGCAACAGCCCGGTATTGACGCTCAGATGCACCAGCGCATTCAGCGCCAGCCACGCCCCGGCGGCGAAGATGAACAGCTTCCGCTCCGGTCCGGCGGCGGCGCAACCGAGCCGGAAAACCGACCAGACCAGCGCCAGCCACAGCGCCAGCACCGCCCAGGCGCCGATCACCCCCATGGTCTCCGCGACCGCCGCGTAAATCGAATCGTTGACCGCCAGCGGCAGATAGACGCCGCTCCACCACGCGTCGCCGAGGCCGTATCCCTCCAACCCGCCCCGGGCGATGGTCACCTGGGTCTGAAACCAGTGCCACCCCGTCCCCGCGAGATCGTCGCGCCAGCTCCAAAAGGCCTCCAGGCGCTTCCGCACATATTCGAAACGCCACGCCGCCAGCGCCAGAGCGGCCGGGCCGGCCGCCAGCACCGGCGCCAGCCAGCGCCACGGCGCGCCGGCCAGAAACAGCACCAGCATGAACGCCGCCCCGTAGAGCATCATCGTCCCGAAATCCGGCTGCAGGGCGATCAGCCCGGCAAAAACGCCCGCCGCCGCCGCCCCGGCCAGGAACCGCCAGCCCCACTGCCACCGCCGCAGCACGATCCACACCAGCGCCAGCAGAAAAAACGGCTTGCCCAACTCCGACGGCTGGAGAGAAAACCAGCCGAAATCGTACCACCCGGTCATCCGGTTGACGGTGACTCCCAGCCACGGCAGCAGCGCCAGCGCCGCCAACGGCAGCGCCGCCAGCCACGGCGCGCCTTTCAGCCACCAATCGAAATCGATGCGCCACGCCGCCAGCCCCAGCGCCAGCGCCGGAATCAGCCACGCCGCCTGGCGCCGGAAAAAATACAGCTCCCCGCCGCCCGCCCATTCGGCCGACGCGATCGCCAGCAGTCCCCATACCGCGGAAAGGCCGGCCAGCGCCGCGACCGCCGCCGCCGGATCGGGAAGCCGCGGCGACGGGTCAAATTTCATCGGCCCCGTCCACGCGGCGCAGCCATTCGCGCCAGCCGTATTCCAGCCGCACGTCGTCCCCCGGAACCGGCTGAACCAGAATCTCCAAAGTCGGCCGCACCCAGTTGCCGCGCGCGTCGACCTCGACCCGATATTCGCCGGAAACGCCGGAGAGAACGGCGTTGCGCTCGGCTTCGATCCCGGACATTCCGGACATGACGCCGGTCTCCGGATCGATGGCCACCGCGCCGAGGCGGCGGCGCAGCTCCGGATCGTCGAGGGTGAGACGCTCGGTGCGCGACAGGATGCCCAGAACCTTGCTCTGGGCGACGAGTTCGCGGACCTTGTGGTAATCGGCCGGAGTCAGCGCTTCGGCCAGCCGCCACGGCAGGGGATCGCCCGGCACGGGCGGGGTCACGTTTTCGAGCATATTCGCCACCGCTTCCAGGACCACCCGGTCCTCCCCGGGGGCGGCGCCGGTGTAAAAGAGATCGAAATACCGCTCCGACCACGCCAGCCGCACGCCGTCGGCGTCGCGGACGGCGCCGCGCGGCGCCGGAATCAGGCCGTTCCTGAGCGCCATCCGGTCGCCGGCGGCGAGCAGTTCGCCGCGGCGCAGCCACGCCGGCACCAGCAGCGCCGCCGCCACCACCACAAACCACGCACTCAGGCCGATATACAGCCATCCGGCGCGGCCGATGCCCCGCGGGAACTTCACGGTTACTCCATAATGATCGCGTGATAATCCTTGCCCGCCGGAATCATCGGCAGCACGTGTTCTTCATAGCCGGTATGGACGTCGAGCAGGAAAGGCCCGTCCGTTTCCAGCATGGTCCGGATCGCCGGTTCGAGGTCGGCGCGCGTCTTCACCTCCAGCGCCGGGATGCCGTAGCCCTTGGCGATGGTGGCGAAATCCGGGTAGAAGCGCGCGCTGCGGTCGGTGGAAAGGATGGTGTTGCCGCGGGTCCCGCCGTAAAAACGGTCTTCCCACTGCGCCACCATGCCCAGCACCTGATTGTTCAGAATCACCATTTTGACGCCGATGTTCTCGGTGAACAGCGTGCCGAGCTCCTGGATGTTCATCTGGAAGCTGCCGTCGCCGTCGATGTTGAGCACGGTCATCTCGGGCCGGGCCAGCTTCGCGCCCATCGCCGCCGGCAGGCCGAAGCCCATCGCGCCGAGGCCGCCCGAGGTCAGCAGCTGCCGCGGGAAATGATAATCGTAGTATTGCGCCGCCCACATCTGATGCTGGCCCACGCCGGGAACCACCAGCGCTTCGCCTCCGGTCAGCCGGCTCAGGGTCTGGATGACGTGCTGGGGCTGGACCTTGTCGGGCTTTTCGGTATAGCGCAACGGATAGCGGCGCCTCCAGTCGGCGATCTGGCGGAACCACTCGGCGTAATCCTGGCGGACCGGATCGGCGTTGAGCTCCTCCAGCAGCGTTTTGACGTCGGCGACGATGCCGAGCTGGGCGGGCTTGTTCTTGTTGATTTCGGAGGCGTCGATGTCGACGTGGACGACGGTGGCGTGGGTGGCGAAGGTCGCCGGATTGCCGGTCACCCGGTCGTCGAAGCGCGCTCCCATCGCGATCAACAGGTCGCATTCGTTGGCCGCGTAATTGGCCGGCACCATGCCGTGCATGCCGAGCCAGCGCAGGCTCAGCGGGTGGTCGTCGGGCATCACGCCGAGGCCCATCAGGGTCGATACCACCGGAAGGTTGTAGGCTTCGGCGAAACGGCGCAGATCGTCGGAAGCGCCGGCGGAAATGATGCCGCCGCCGATGTACAGGCACGGCCGTTTGGCGTGGCGGATCAGGTCGCGCAATTTGCCGGCGGCGGCCGGATCCGGCTCCGGGACGGCGCGGTAATACCCGAGTTCGGCCGGCGCGTCGAAATCGACGTCGGCGACCTCGACCTGGACGTTCTTGGGAATATCGATCACCACCGGCCCCGGCCGGCCCGAGGAGGCGATGAAAAACGCCTCCCGGAAAATCCGCGGCAGGTCGGCGGCGTGCAGCACCAGATAGCTGTGCTTGACCACCGGGCGGGTGATGCCGATGATGTCGCTCTCCTGGAAGACGTTTTTGCCGATCATCGAGGCCGGCACCTGCCCGGTGATGAACACCGTCGGCACCGAATCCATGTAGGCGTCGGCGATCCCGGTCAACAGGTTGGTCGCGCCGGGCCCCGAAGTGGCCATGCACACCCCGACTTTGCCGGTGGCGCGGGCGTAACCGCCGGCGGCGAAGGCGCCGCCCTGTTCGTGGCGCGGCAGCACCACCCGGATTTTGGACTGGGTCAGAGCCTGGTGCAGCTCCAGCGAAAAACCGCCCGGGTAGGCGAACATCAAATCCACGCCGGCGGCCTCGAGGCACTTCACGGCGATGTAACTGCCCTTCATCTTGGTCATAACAATATCCCGCTACTCCTGTATCCGTTGACAATCCGGTTAATATACATCCCGCCGCGGCCATTTTCACCTCCGGGAAACCGGCGGGGCTCCGCAACGCATTTGCATCCGCCTCGAAACGGGATTATATTATCACTCAAATGCCAACGAGGGCAAAAAAAATTCGAGGCGAACGACTCCATGATCGCGACGTTGAAAACGTTGGCCGGGCTTTCCGGCTGTTCGATTCGCACCGTCCGCCGGGCGCTGGCGGGCGATCCGGCGGTGCGTCCGGCGACGGCGCGGCCGATCGTCGAGCTGGCGCGGCAACTGAACTACACCCCCAACCCGCTGGCCCGCCGGCTCCGGCAGGGCGGCGACATGGTCGGAGTGGTGCTGCCCCGGGAGCGGCGGGAACGCAAATACAAGCAGGCGGCGGCGATTCTGGCGGCCTGTGAACGCGCCAGACATCCGGTGCTGGCGGGAAT
>JAVBSD010000107.1:0-3631 GCA_031547325.1 Victivallaceae bacterium
AATCGACCTTGCGGACGAAGGCGGCCGCTTCGGCGGCGCCGAATTCGCGCTCCATGCCGCAATCTTCCCATTCGACCGAGAGCGGTCCCTGGTACTTGAAGCGGTTCAAGGCGCGGATGATCTCCTCGAAGTTGACTCCGCCGTGGCCGAGGCTGCGGAAGTTCCAGCCGCGTCCGGCTTCGTCGAAGTCGAGGTGGGAGCCGAGGATGCCGGAGGAGCCGTCCAGGGTCAGCGCCGCGTCCTTCATGTGGACGTGGTAGATGCGGTCCGGGAAGGCTTCCAGGAATTTGACCGGGTCGACCAACTGCCAGAGAAGGTGGCTCGGGTCGAAATTGAAGCCGAATTCCGGCCGGTTGCCGAGCGCGTCGAGCGCCCGCCGCGCCGTGACGATGTCAAAGGCGATCTCGGTCGGATGCACCTCGAGCGCGAACTTGACCCCGCACTCCTTGTAGACGTCGAGGATCGGATTGAAGAGCTCGGCGAAGCGCTTGAAGCCGTCGGCGATCATCTGCTTCGAGGCCGGCGGGAAGCTGTAGATCATGTGCCAGATCGGCGAACCGGTGAAGCCGGTCACCACCGACACGCCGAGATTCTTCGCGGCGCGCGCCGCCAGCTTGACCTGCTCGATGCCCCAGGCGCGCTTGCCTTCGGCGTCGCCGGCGAGTTCGGCGGGCGCGAAGCAGTCGCTGCGGCCGTCGCAGTTCGGGTCGCAGACCAGCTGCCCCGGCAGATGGCAGCTGATCGCCCAGACGCCGATGCCGGACTTGGCCAGCAGCTCCTTGAGCGACTTGCAGTATCCGAGGTCGGTCGCCGCGCGCTTGAGGTCGAGGTGATCGCCCCAGCAGGCCAGCTCCAGGCCGTCATAGCCCCACTTCGCCGCCTTCGGCGCCAAATCCGCAATCGGCATATCCGCCCATTGCCCGGTGAACATCGTTACTTTTCGTGCCATGATTCAATACTCCGGAAATTTCAGCCATTTTTGATTCGACGCGGAACTGGCGACCACGGCCTCGACGAACGCCATGCCGCGGATGCCTTCCTCGATCGACGGATAATCGCGCATCGCCGGATCGACCGGTTGGTTGTCCAACCGGCGCGCCACCACCTGCGCGAAACTGCGGTAAAGATTGGCAAAGGCCTCGATGAAGCCCTCGGGGTGCCCGCCGGGAATGCGGATCAGACCCGCGCATTCGGCGTCCATGCCCGGGCAATTGGCCCGCAAGAGCTGTTTGGGACGGTCGAGCCACAGGAGCTTCAGGGTGTTCGGCTCCTCCTGGCGCCACTCCAGGCCGCCCTTGTCGCCGTAGACCCGGATCATCAGGCCGTTTTCCTCGCCGACCGAAACCTGGCTGGCGTAGATCACGCCGCGCGCGCCGTTGTCGAAGCGCACCAGGACGTTGCCGTCGTCGTCGAGCTCGCGCCCCGGCACGAAGACGGTCAAATCGGAACACAGTTCGGTGATTTTGAGGCCGGTGACGTATTCGGCCAGATTTTCGGCGTGGGTGCCGATGTCGCCCATGCAGCCGGCCGCGCCGGCCTGGGCCTTGGAGGTGCGCCACTCGCCCTGCTTGCCGCCGGTGCCGACCGCCAGCCAGCCCTGCGGGTACTCGCTGACCACCTTGCGGATTTTGCCGAGCTTGCCGTCCCGGATCATTTTGCGGGCCTGGCGGATCATCGGGTAGGCGGTGTAGTTGTGGGTCAGGCAGAATTCGACGCCGGCGGCTTCGACCGCCTTGCCGAGCTCGACCGCCTGGTCCAGCGTCATGGTCATCGGCTTGTCGCAGACCACGTGGAAGCCGTGCTCGATCGCCGCCATCGCCACCGGGAAATGGGTGGAGTTCGGGGTCACGATCGACACGAAGTCGATGCGTTCGCCAACGGGCAGCGCGGCTTCGCGCTCGAACATCGCGCGGTAGTCGCCGTAGACGCGCTCCGGCGCCAGGAACAGCTCTTCGCCGGTGGCTTTGGATTTGGCGGGGTCGCTGCTGAAGCAGCCGGCCACCAGTTCGATCTGGCCGTCGAGGCGCGCCGCCATCCGGTGCACCGCGCCGATGAAGGCGCCGGGACCGCCGCCGACCATTCCCATGCGGATTTTACGTTTCACAGAACCCTCCCTCTGGTTGTATTCCTTACTATAATTGCCGAAAGGTCAGTTGTACACACTGCCGATCTTGCCAAAACTATTCCGATTTTGCGGTAAACGCGCAAACGACGCTGATGTTGTCGACGCCGCCGGCGAGCAGCGCGGCGCGCATCAGCCGGTCGACCGCGTGGCGCGGCGAATCCGCCCCGGCGACGGTTCCGGCGATGGCCCCGTCGGAGAGGTTGGCCGAAAGGCCGTCGGAATAGAGCAGATAGCGGTCGCCGGGACGCCGCTCCAGCACGTTCATATCGACTTCGAGCTGGCCGTGCGGACCGACCGCGCGGCTGATCACGTTGTGCATCCCGTCGCGGATGAGGCTGTGATCGGCGGTGATCTGGACCAGCCGCTCGTTGCGCCACAGCATGAAACGGCTGTCGCCGACGTGAAAGACCACCACCCGCTCCGGCGTGAAAGCCGCCGCCACCACCGTGGTGCACATGGGCGGGGTGTGATACACCGCCCGGTTCTGCTGATAGATTTCGCGGTTGGCTTCGAGGACGGTTTCGCGCATTCTGCGTTCGAGTTCGTCGCCGTCGGGGATGTCGGCCATGCGCCAGTTGCGCCAGTTCAGGAGCAGCCGCCGGCAGCACAGAAAGCTGGCCAGATCGCCGTCGGCGTGACCTCCGACCCCGTCGGCGATCGCCGCCAGGTGATTGCGGCAGCCCGGAGGCGATACCAGACAGAAGCTGTCTTCGTTGCGGCTGCGGTGCAACCCGATGTTGCTCTCCGCCGCGAACTCCAGGACGCCGCCGGATGCTGTTTCGGCCATAAATTCCCCGATCGTATGGTTACTGAAAGATATTTATAGCACGTTTCCCGCCAAAAGGCAAACCGGAAACGCGGGAAATTGCGCTTCCGGATAGTTTTTCCGCACCGCAGGCTTGTTTTTTCATCATAGCACTGCTACCTTATCGAATTGCGCCATAAAACCGCAGCAACAGGGGTAAAGGAGAAGCAGATGAAATCAGCCAGCGAAATCCGTAACTTTGCGATTGCCGGTCACAGCGGCAGCGGCAAGACCACGCTCTGCGAACAGATCCTCTTCAAGGGCAAGGCCATCGACCGCCCGGGCACCGTCGAGCAAAAGAGCACGGTTTCAGATTTCATGTCCGACGAGCATGACAAGCAATCCAGCATCTACGGCACGCCTCTGACCTGTGAATGGCAGGGCAGCCGTTTCTTCTTCTCCGACAGCCCCGGCTACGGGGAATTCATCGGCGAAACCATTTCGGCGATGCGCGCCGCCGACGCGGCGCTGGTGGTCCTCGACGCGGTCGACGGCCCGCTGCCCGGCACCGCCCGCGCCTGGAAGATGGCCCGGCTGAAGGGCATGCCGCGCTACGGCGTCATCAACCGCATCGACCGCGAACGCGCCGATTTCCGCGCCGTGCTGGCCAAAATGCGCGTCAACCACGGGCGCAACGTGGTGATTCCCTACACCTGCCCGATCGGCGACGCGGCCGACTGCACCGGCGTCTTTCATGTTTT
>JAVBSD010000313.1:0-5468 GCA_031547325.1 Victivallaceae bacterium
CATCGACCGGGTCCGCGCCGAAGGCGTCGCGGCGCTGGTCGAATTCGCCCTGAAGTTCGACCGCGCCCGGTTGACGGCCGGCAACCTCCGGGTGACGGAGGCGGAGCTCGACCGGGCGGAAACGCTGCTCGAACCGGAGCGCCGGCGGGCGATCGACGACGCGCTGGCCAACGTTCGGGATTTCGCCCGGCGGCAGCTGCCGCGCAACTGGAGCGCCGAGGTCCGCCCCGGCGTCGTCCTGGGCGAACAGTTCACCCCGCTCGACCGGGTCGGCGTCTACATTCCCGGCGGCACCGCGCCCTTGGTTTCGACGGTGATTCACACCGCCGGCATCGCCTCGGCGGCCGGGGTCCGCGAAGTGGTCGCGGTGACGCCGCCCGGGGCGGACGGCGGCGTCCATCCGGCGGTGCTCTACGCGATGCGGGCGGCCGGCGTGACCGAAATCTACCGCCTGGGCGGCGTCTACGGCATCGCCGCGATGGCCTATGGCACCGCCAGCGTCAAACCGGTCGAAAAGATCGTCGGCCCCGGCAACGCCTATGTCACCGCGGCCAAAAAGCTGGTTTACGGGCAGGTGGCCATCGACATGGTCGCCGGCCCCTCCGAAATCATGGTCGTCGCCGACGGCGGCGTCAATCCCTCCTGGGTCGCCGCCGACGTGCTTTCCCAGGCCGAACACGGTTCGGGGCTGGAACAGGCGGTGGTGGTCTCGACCTCGCGGGCGGTGCTCGACGCGGTCGCCGTCGAAGTCGTCCGGCTCAAGGCGCTGCTGCCGCGCGAAGCCGCCGTCGACAAGGTGCTCGCCGAGGGGACCTTCCTGATCGAAGCGGCCGACCTGGACGAGGCGGCCGAACTCGCCGGGCGCTACGCGCCGGAGCACCTTGAGCTGTGCTGCGCCGGAGCCGCCGAGCTGGCGAAAAAAATCCGCGCCGCCGGAGCGATTTTCATCGGCAACTACACGCCGGAGCCGATCGGCGACTTTTGCGCCGGGCCGTCGCACGTGCTGCCGACGGCCGGGAGCGCGCGTTATTTTTCGGGACTGGCGGCGGAGGCATTTTTCCGGCGTTCCAGCCTGGTTGAATATTCCCGGGAGGCGATCCGCCGCGAAGCGCCGGTCGCGGCTTTGTTCGCGGCGATGGAGGGGCTGGACGCGCACGGCCGGAGCGCCACCTCCCGGCTGGAGTGACCATGGCCCGCACCCTGGTGGCGTTGGGCAGCAATGCGCCGGAGGCGGCGGAGATTTTCGCCGCCGCGCGCCGGGAGCTGGAGGCGCAGGGCTGGAGCGGCGGGCGCATGTCCGGCGTCATCCGGACCGCACCGGTCGGCTGCGTGCCGGGGACGCCGGATTTTTTCAACGCCGCGTTGGCCGGCGACTGGCCGCACGGGGCGCGGCGGCTGCTGCAAGTGACGCAGGCGCTGGAGATCGCCCACGGCCGCCCGCGCGGCCACGCTCCGGGGACGGCGCGGCCGCTGGACATCGACATCATCCTCTGCGGCGGCGAAACCATCGCCGAACCCGATCTCATGGTTCCGCATCCCCGCGCGCTCGAACGCGATTTCGTGATGATCCCGCTCCGGGAAATCGCTCCGGAGCTGGAGCCGCTGTTGCGGCGGCTGAGGCGTTGACATGGCCAAGACCGCCTGGGACAAGGCGCTGGCGCTCCTCAACCGGAGGGCGCTGAACCGCCGGCTGCTGACCGAAAAAATCATTGCCGCCGGTTTCCCGCCGGACGAGGCGCGCGAGGCGGTCGAACGCGCGGTCAAGGCCGGCTTCGTCGACGACGAGCTGCTGGCCGAAGACTACGCCCGGGCCATCGCCCAGGGCGGCGCCGGGAGCTTCCGCATCCGGCGCAAGCTCCAGGATAAGCAGTTCGACCGCGCCACCGTCGAGCGCGCCGTCGCGGCGCAGCAGGAGAGTGAAACCGAGCGGGCGAGGCAGGTGTTTGAGTTGAAGCTGCGGCTGCTGGCCCGTGAGAACGACTGGCGCAAAAAGCGCGACAAGATGTTCCGCCACCTGATTTCCCGCGGCTTCCCGGTCGCCGTCGCCCAGGAATTGTGCCGGGAGATCAAGCCGGAGTCATGCCCAGAGTGTTGAACACCGCTTCCCAGCGCCGCCGGTCGTCGTCGCAGCCCGGAACCGGTTCCCAGCCGGAACGCAGATAGGTCACCAGCGCCGGCAGCCGGAAATCATCGGTCAGCAAATAGACGTCGCGGTATCCGGCTTCGCGGAAGAAGCACAGGATCCGGGCGCAGACCACTTCTCCGAGCCGTCGTCCCCGGAATTCGGGATCGGCGGCCACCCAGCCGAGTTCGCCGCCTTCGCGGCAGGGCGCGGGCGGATTGCGGTTGGCCATCGCGGTGGCCACCGGCAGGTCGTCGGCGGCGCGGGTCACGAACCAGATGCCGCCCGGGAGCGCGGCGGCGCGGCAGGCGGCCACCGATTCGGGAGTCCAGGCGAAGCCGGCGCTGTGCATCAGCCGCAGGTACATGGCGTCGTCTCCGGGGCGGCAGGGGCGCAGCCGGAAGCCCTCCGGCGGTTCTGGCGGGACGAGCCGCGCCAGGCGCGGCGCCGGGAAGCGCATCAGGAGCTGCGATTTGGTTTCGGTGGTCATTTCGGTTCTTTCCCTTGGAGCAGTTCGGCGATCAGTGTGTCCCGCAGCTCCCGGTAGGCGGAAGCGCCGGCGTAGAATTCATGGAGGTCGGGATCGGCGGTGTCGCAGAGACCGGTGAGCGCCAGCGCGGCGGCGCGGCCGATTTTCCGTTCCGCCGCCCGCAGCAGCCGGAGGTCCTGGAAGCCTTCGAGCAGCGCTTCATGGCGCAGGGAATCCAACGGGCCGTCTTCGCCCGGATAGACGACGAAGGCGTCGCCCGCCGGAAAGCATTCGCCCGAATCGGCGTTGGCGGCCGGATCGATCGATTCGCCGTATTCGTCGCCGTTGCTCCAGAAGTTGTAGCCCCAATGCAGAAAGCCGTCGAGCGCCGCCTGCCAGGCGAAAATTCCCCAGGCCCGCACCCGAGCCAGAGGCATGGTCATGAACACGTTCGGACAGCGGTGGTGGGAGCCGCAGAAGTAGTAGCACCAGCGCGGATTGGCCGTTTCGGCCTGGAAATCGGCGGCGTTTTTGATGGCCGGCACCGGCAGGTCGACCAGTCCAGACCGGGGATAGACCGTGTCGAACATCGCGTCGATCACCGGGTGCGGGGAGGGAAAGTAGTCCATGAACTTCCGCCGCGCCCGGTATTCCTCCACCTGGTCGAGGCGGGGTTCGTCGGAGATGTGGAAGCAGACTTGTTCGGCCAGGCCGTGTTCGCCGATGAAACGCTCCAGTTGCGGGGCCAGGGCGGCGAAAAAGGCCTCGTATCCCGCCGGGTCCTCCCGGAAGTATTCCCGGCCGCCGAAGGTCAGCGCCCGCCAGCGTCCCGTCCCCCGGTCGATCGGGTCGAAGATGTGGCTGAATTCGAAGCGGTCGATGCCCGCCTCCCGGCAGGTTTCGATCCAGCGTTCCAGCCGGGCAAAGTCGAAGTGCCATTGCCCCCGGCCGTCCGCCCGCGCCTCCAGCAGTTTGGCGCAGTCCGGCGCCCACAGGGGCGTCAGGATCATATTGCCGCCGTGGCGGCGGTAATTGGCCAGGTAGTTATGCAGCAGCTCCCAGTGGCGTTCGCTCCACACGTCGCAATGGCCGGCCGCCGCGATAAACGACGGATGCAGCCAGCGGGTCAAATCGAGCGGTTGTTCTGCCGGCAGGACCAGATCGGGGACCTCCAGTTGGAATTCCCGCCGCTCGTCGATTTCGACATGGGGCGGGTCGTCGGTCGGCCCGGCGTAACGCATGGCGACGCCGATCGGGTAATGCCCGGCGGCGGTTTCGCGCGGCATCTCCAGCGTGATCCGGTACAGCTTCCACTGTCCCGGATGCAGCCGCAGGGTCCGGGTTTCCCGCAGCCGGTCGGGGTAGAGCCCCGGCGTGGAGCATTGGTGGTACGGGTCGAAGTAATACCCCGGATAGCGGACCACCGCCAGCTCGGCTTCGCGCCCTTGCGTGTGTTCCGGCCACGGCGATTCCACCTCGATGTGCAGCGCCCCGATGGCCTGGTCGCAGCGGAGCGCCAGGTGGAAAGAAAAGGTTTCGCCGGCCAGCGCCCTCCCCCGGAGGCATTCCGGGCCGGGCGGCCCCTGGTCTCCGGGGAAGACGCGGTTCAGGCTGTCGAGCAATAGGGCTTCAAAACGCATGGGATCACCGCCCGCCGAAGGGCGAATCCGCCACGGTTACGGTCAGCTCCGTTTCGCCCAGCGCCTCGAAGCCGTCGAGGCTCAACCGCAGCGTGTATTCGCCGGGCGGAATTCCTCCGGTCAATACGGAGATTTGGTTGGCGCCGGGGGCCAGCGGACTTCCGGTGGTTTCCGCCAGGCGGAGGCCCGCCGGATCGGTCAGGGTCAGGCGCATCCGGGCGCGGTTCAACGACAGGTCGCCGACCAGGGGCGTCGCCGCCAGGGAAAAGGGCATGCCGTTCCAGGCCCGGCCGCGCAGGACTTCGGCGCGGAACGGTTCTTCCGGCCGCATCACCGGGATCCGCAGCTCGCCGAGTTGGCGGCCGTTCGCTCCGGAAACGCGCAAACTGCATTCGGTGAACTCCGCCGATTCCGGAATCCGGCAGGCGAAAGCGAACTCCGCCTCCCCGGCGCCCGCCCGTCCGCCGCCGGCCGGGGCGCCCGAGGGCAACTCCAGGGCGAAGCTCAGCGCGTCGCGAAATCCCGGGTCGGTGCGGAGGATTTTGCCGGAGACGCGGTTTTCGCCCGGCTTCAGCGCCGCGCTGAGGTCGCTCAGCTCGATGCCGCCGGCGAAGGTCGCGACCGGGCCGGCGAAAAATAGCCGCCCGGAGGAAATGCCGAAGCGTTCCCACACCTGGGTCCAGCTGGTGTACTGCCCCCAGCTGTGAAAGCCGCGGCAGATGTTGAAGGGCCAGCCGGTTCCCGCGGAGGGCATGCCGTCGAGGCCGACGGCGTTCCAGGGGACGAAGATCTCCAGCTCGGAACCGCCGGATTGGTTGGCCGGGGCGCGGGTGGCGACCCGGACGCCGGAGGAAGGGACCACTTGTTCATTTTTCAGCAGCACCCGTTTGCCGGAGGTGGAGACGATCAACTGAAAGAGCTCCTCCGGGTTCGGCGCCCAGAAAAATTCGAAGCCGTCGTCCGCCCACAGCGCCGGATCGTCGTCCTGCCGCTGCGACAGCGCCGGATCGGCGTGGTTGCCGGAGGCGAAGAAATACAACCCCGCCGCGTCGTAAGCCGCCGCCGCCATGGCGCTGCTCGGCTGCGGCAGGATGCGCCGGAATTCCTCTTCGGAGCCGGCCCTGGCGCGGTAGATTTCCTCGTCCGACAGACGCCAGCGGAAGCGGTGAACGCTGTTGCGCGCGCTTCGCCAGCAGTCTTCGTCGGCCCGGCCGTCGAGGACCGGCGGCGCCGCCAG
>JAVBSD010000287.1:0-3680 GCA_031547325.1 Victivallaceae bacterium
CTGGCTTTTGTGGGCGCGCTGTTTCAGCGCAGCGATTTCTTCTACCGGTTTCGCGGCTCCTATCCGCTGGAGAGCGCGCCGAAGGAAATCCGGCTGCGGTTGCCGCGCGCCGGCTACAATGTCTATGTCACGAAAGATCCATGGAGTTATGTCGACCCGAAATCGTCGGATTTTCGCGTTGAGGTGTACCGGGGGGACGAACTGATCCGGGATTCGGCGGCGCAGGATTTTTTGTCTTTTTCATCGCCCGGAGAGGCGGAGGAGTTCCGGATCGTCTTCCGGGGCGGGGAGGAGCCGGCGGCGCCGCCGTTGTATTTGTATATTCACTACAATGGTTCATTCTAGTATGACGGCAAAGGGCAAAAAACGGGGGCAATTGATCGCGGTGGCGGTGCTTCTGGCCGTTATGATCGGATATTGCGCCAATACGCACATGACGATTTCCGCCAAAATGCGGGAATTCCGGCAGGTGATGCCGCTGGAAAACGGCGCGGCGGCGACGGCCCGTTACACGCTGCCGCCGGGGCGCTACCGGATCGTCTACTCCGCCGACCCGGAAACTCCGCGGCCGGTTCCCGCAGGGACGGTGGCAACCGTGATCGGGTACGGCGACGGGACGCGGTCGGAGTCGCGGGAGTCGCGGGTGATTTTCGAGTTGCGCGAACCGGGGCGGGTGGTCGTCGAGGCGGTCCGGCTGGAACCGGGGGACGGGGAGGTTTTCCAGTTCCTCGATTTCATCGAAGTGGCGCCGCCGCGACTGTCGAAGTCGACGCCTTTTTTGCGCTGGGTGTATCCCTCCCACCATGTCCGCGGCGAAGAGTGAAAATTATTCCAGAACCGTGTTCTCCACCGGTCCTTCGCTGTGCCAGTCCAGTTGGTCCGGCGAAACGATGCGTCGGCCGTTGATGGTCAGGTTGCGGATGGTGTGATTGCGGTAAACGGCCTCCGGCGAGTAGGAGGCGATTCGGACCGGCAGTTTGGGGACGCCCGGTTCGGCGAAGACCCGGATGTTTTCGAA
The DNA here is from genome assembly GCA_031547325.1 of Victivallaceae bacterium. Taxonomy (GTDB): domain Bacteria; phylum Verrucomicrobiota; class Lentisphaeria; order Victivallales; family Victivallaceae; genus JAVBQJ01. The sequence goes on from JAVBSD010000287.1 coordinate 1,019, forward strand.
CAGAATGTCGCGGGTCGCGCCGTAGGGCAGATCGCCCGGCAGGAAATGGTGGTTTTCGGAGTTGATCAGGTACGCCAGGCCCCGCCTGTCGCCGGGTTCGTATTTCATTTCATCCGAGTTCTGCATGATTTCCGGCATGGTGTCGGCCTGGTATTCGACGCGGATGTTCCGGAACACCACATCGTGGATCTCCGCCTCCATCCCGTTCTGGAGGTCGATCGCGGCGGCGGAGTTGTGAATCAGGTCGCAGTCTTCGAAACGGATGCGGCGGAATTCCGGGGCGGAGGTTTCGATGCCGATTTCACAGGTCCGGCCCCAGCCGCACCACAGGACGCAGCCGGTGACGGCGATATCCTCCACATTGCGCCCGCAGACCCAATCGGGGCGGCCGGCGAACCAGTGATCGATGCCTTTGAGCACGATCGCGTCGTCGAAGCTGCGCACAAAGCTGTTGCGGATGGCCACGCGGCGGGAATTGACGATATCGATCCCGTCGGTGTTGTAGCGCCATTGACCGACGATTTTGATCCGCTCCACCTCGACGTCGGCGCAGTCGAAGAAGTTGACCGACCAGCAGGCGGAGTTCAGGATGGTGATGCCTTCCAGCCGGATGCCGCTCGAATGATAGAATTTGACCGTGGATTTGGTGTAGGTTTCGTAACAGTGCTCCAGGACCCGTTCTTCGTGGCTTCCGTCGAGGGTGCCGCCGCCGGTGATGGCGACGTTGCGGACGTTTTCGCCGTACAGCGAGCCGTACACCAGCGCTTCCGGATCGAGAAAGACCGTGTCGTTGTCCCGCAGCCGGATCACCCCCGGACAGTGAACTCCGGGGCCGAAATGCCAGGTCGCGCTCTCCGCCTCCGGCCATTCGCCGGGCGGATCGAAAAACAGATGGAGCGCGCGGTGTTCCGAATCCAGCTCCAGCACATAGTGTCCCGGCCGGTCCAGGGTGAAGACGATTTGCCGTCCTTTCACCTCGGGCTGAATGCCGCGCGCCAGCGGCCGCAGCACGGCGCGCTCGAAGCCGAATTCGGCCTCCACCGCGATCCGGACCGCCTCGTCGGAATAAAAATGGGCAAAGCCCGCCAGCTCGGTCTGGTCGAGCGAGCGCTGGCGGTCCTTGCCGGGAAAGGGGCGGTTGAACGGCATGGCCGAAACGCGGCATTCGCGCACCGGGCAGGGCGCGCCGTTGACCGCCAGGCGGTAATCGGGCCAAATCAGGCTTCGTTCATTCGGCAGAGCCGGCAGTTGCGGAATTCGTATCATGGCGTATTGTCCTCCTGCCATAACAATAGCGCCATGATGCGCTTTGTCAAGCCGGGTGGTCAGGGAAACGTCACCTTCAGCAGCAGTCCCTGGCCCGGCGCCAGCCACAGGAATTCGCCGTCGAAGGGCAGCATCCGGTCGGGGTGGTAGGAGTGGATCAGGTCGATTTGCGCCGGCGGCCTTCGCCACTCGACGCCGCCCAAGTACTGCGAATTCTCCATGTCGCGGTTGACGATCATCACGTAACGTTCGCCGGTGAAGCGCTGGGTGAATTCGCCGACCAGCACCCGCGTCGTCAGCTCGTTGCGGATGTCCGCGATCAGGGAATTCTCCGGCGGCGGTTCGGCGCCGGGCTCGTCGGCGGGCAGATGATAGACCAGGTCGGAGCGGAGGCGGTTGAGCACCGGCGCCCAGACGTCGACGATCTTGTTGACGTAGCGCAGCTTGTCAAAGGTGGCGCTGCGGTCGCCGAACTGGTTGAGCGGCGCTTCGCGGTAGTTGCCGATCGGGACGTTGAAAAATGTGTAGTACCCGATCCCCTTGGCGCCGTAGGCGAGCGCCGAAAAGACCTCGAAATTCAGGTCGCCCTGCGACGGCACCCGGTGTTTGAAGTGCGCCGTGCTCATGGTCACCGTCCAGAAGGGAATGTCGTGCTCCAATGACGCCAGCCTGGCGTCGCGCAGATTTTCCCAATACCCCTGGCGCAGCGGGTCGGAGACCTCCGCCGGCAGGCCGTAGAAGTCATAGCCGAAGGTCGTTGGTTCCAGCGCGGCGATGTATTGCTCCAGGTAAGCCGGGTAGCTTTCCGCGCCGAGCACCTCCGGCGGGGCGTAATTGGGGTAGAGGTTGATGTAGAAGCCCCGCTCCGGGTCGAGTTCCTTGAGACGGTCCTTCAGTTGGGCCAGCCCCGCAAAGGCCGCCGCGCCGGGTTCATCGGCCAGGTAGTAGCCGATCGCCGCCGGGTGATCGGCGGTTTTGCGCACCGCGGCTTCGGCCGCCGCCGCCGCCGCCGCGGGATCGAAGTTGCGCCAGTCCCGGCGCAGGTCCATGTCGAAGACGTAGGCCTTGAGGCCGGCGGCGTGGACCGCGTCGAGCGCGCCGGCGTCGACGAAGCCGGCCAGGGTCAGGCCGCATTCCGCCATCTCGCGGTACATCTTGCCGGAGTCTTCGGTGAAGAACGCCGCGTCGGAGGTGATGTTCCAGGGGAAAAGCGGGAAAAATTCCGCTTCTCCGGCGCTGAGTTCCCGCGCCGCGTCCGGCACCCCCGGCGCGGCGTGGCGCACCGTTCTCGCCGGCGGGCGTGAATAATCGACTCCCTGTTCCGTCACTTTGGCGTGGCGCAATTCGACGGCGTTGTCTCCGGAACCGTAAAATCCGAGCAGGGGCGGCTGCGTCA
>JAVBSD010000253.1:0-3046 GCA_031547325.1 Victivallaceae bacterium
CCTCTGGAACGGCCGGGAGCTGCGCGACTACCCGCTCGGCGACCGCAAGGCGTTCTTCTGGGAAGTCAAGCCCGTCGCCGTGGCGCGCGCCGCCAAGCCCGGCACCGTGCTGTCGGCCTCGCCCCTGACCATCGCCTGCGGCGAAGGCGCGGTCGAAGTCGTCACCGCCAGTGTGGAAAACGGCGTGGTCCAGACCGGCAGCCAGTTCGCCGCCGACGCCTGCGTGGTGGCCAACATGACCTTCGCCGCCGACGCCCGGCGTCTCCGCCAGGCGGGACGCAAGCAGAGCGTGCTGATCCTCGGCGTCAACGGCTTCATCGGCAGCCACCTCAGCGAACGGCTGCTCGCCTCCGGCAAATACGAAGTCTACGGCCTCGACCTCAGGAGCAACTACATCGACCACCTGGTCGGCAAGGAGAACTTCCACTTCCGCGAAGGCGACATCTCGATCCACCGCGAATGGATCGAGTTCCACATCCGCAAGTGCGACATCATCCTGCCCTTGGTGGCGATCGCGACGCCGATCGAATACACCCGCAATCCGCTGCGGGTCTTCGAGCTCGATTTCGAGGAAAACCTGCGCATCGTCCGCTATTGCGTCAAGTACAACAAGCGCATCATCTTCCCGTCGACCAGCGAAGTCTACGGCATGTGCGAGGACAGCCACTTCGACGAAGACAATTCCAAGCTGGTCACCGGCCCCATCCGGATGCAGCGCTGGATCTATTCGACCAGCAAGCAGTTGCTCGACCGGGTGATCTGGGCCTACGGCGCCAAGAACGGCCTCAAATTCACCTTGTTCCGCCCCTTCAACTGGATCGGCCCCAAGCTGGACAGCTTGAACTCGGCGCGCATCGGCAGTTCGCGGGCGATCACCCAGCTGATCCTCAACCTGGTCCAGGGCGCGCCGATCCAGCTGATCGACGGCGGCGAACAGAAGCGCTGCTTCGTCGACATCACCGAAGGCATCGAAGCGCTCTTCCGGATCATCGAAAACATGGACGGCCTGTGCGACGGCCAGATCATCAACATCGGCAACCCGGAAAACGAAGCGTCGATCAAGGCGATGGCTGAAATGCTGGTCAAGCGTTTCGACGCCCACCCGCTGCGCGCCAAGTTCCCGCCCTTCGCCGGTTACATCGTGGTCGAATCCGGCGCCTTCTACGGCAAGGGCTATCAGGATGTCCAGCACCGGGTGCCGAGCATCAAAAACGCCAAGCGCCTGCTTGACTGGGAACCGGCGATCACGCTCGACGAATCGATCGTGACCACGCTCGACTTCTTCCTCAACGAGGCGGTGCGTTCGGGCGAATTCGGCCTGCCGGAATAAATGCCGCGCCGTTTCCGAGCGTGGGTCAACGCATCCGGGCTGCCGGATGTGTTGATCGCGGCGCTCCTCTTTGTCATCGCGGCGCAATGGCAAAAGCCGCTGGAAATTTCATCCCGCGCCCTCCTGTGGGCCGCGCTGTATATCATCGGAGCCGCGCTGCTTTACCGTGCGCTGGCGCGCTTCCGGTGGCCGGCCGGTTCCGCGGCGGCGGCGGCGGTCATCCTGTTTTCGGGGGCGGCTATTTTCTGTTACGGCCATCTGCCCTGGATCTTGCCGGCGCTGCTGCTGCTGCAAATTCTGCCCGGGAAGTGGGGCGAAGCGTTCACCCTGGCGCCGGGGGAGCTCGAAACGCGGTGGATTCGCCAGCTGGCGATCGTGGCGGTCTTCGCCGCCGGCGCCGCCTGGCTGATCCAGGTGGTGCGCTTCCGCTGGAACCTCGACTCCGCGCCGGTGCAATGCCTGGCGGCGGCCGGCGCCATCGCCGCGGCCATGGCCGCCGGATTGCTCAACCGCAAGGGCAAACACCGCCTGGTGCGGATGATTTTGCTCGCCGCCATCGCGCTGGTTTTCGCGGCATTGTATCAAAACCGGGCCTGACAGGAAGGAATTCACCATGGACAAGCTGATCGGATTGCGCATCGACGTCGACACCTGGCGGGGGACCAAGCGCGGGGTGCCGGGCCTGATGGCGACGCTGGCCAAACACGGCGTCAAGGGCACCTTTTACTTTTCGGTCGGCCCCGACAACATGGGCCGGCATCTGTGGCGGCTGCTGAAGCCGGCGTTTCTGTGGAAGATGCTGCGCACCAACGCCGCCGGGCTGTACGGGCTGGACATCCTCTTCATGGGGACGGCCTGGCCGGGGCCTCAGATCGGCAAACGTCTCGGCCACATCATCAAGGCATGCGCCGACGCGGGCCATGAAATCGGCTTCCATGCCTGGGACCATCACAAAGCCCAGGCCAAAATCGACAAAATGAGCGCCGAGGAAATGCGCGCCGAGCTGCGCCGGGGCTGTGAATTGCTGCAAAAAATCACCGGTCAATTTCCAATTTCCAGCGCCACGCCGGGTTGGCGCACCAACGAAACGCTGCTCAAGGTCAAGGCGGAATTTCCTTTTGCTTTCGACTCCGACTGCCGTGGGAGCGGCGCGTTTTATCCGGTGGTCGACGGCAAGCCTCTCGATCGGCTGCAACTGCCGGTGACGTTGCCGACTTACGACGAAATTCTCGGGCGCGGGGGGGTCAACGACTCCAACTACAACGACACACAGATCGCCTCGCTGCGTCCCGGCAAGCTCAATGTGCTGACCGTTCACGCGGAGGCGGAGGGCGGCAAGACGGCTGCGATGTTCGATCAGTATCTGACCCGGGTGCTGGCCGAGGGGTGGCGGGTGGTGCCGATGGGTGAGGTGGCGCGGATAAATGCCGGTGCGCCGGAGGGGGCGATTGCGCCGTTGGCGTTTCCCGGGCGCGAGGGTTGGCTGGCGTGCCAGGTCCCCGCTCCCGAAAAATAAAAAAACCAAAAATAGGGCCGCCGCGAAGCCCTGGACACGGTCCAGGTGCGCCATCGCCGACCGGGCGGCCCCGCCCGGCCTCCCGGCCGGGCTTCGTTACCGTTTCGCCTGTTGAGACAGGCGACCAGCCTACGCGGCTGGACCGCGCCTGGTGGGACCCACCTGGACCCTGCCCGGGGCTGCGCCCCGGACGACTATTT
>JAVBSD010000422.1:0-3111 GCA_031547325.1 Victivallaceae bacterium
CAGCGCGAAGAGCTCCGCGGCTTCGCCGTCCCCGGCGATCCTGGCGGTGCCGAAGCGCGGCGTCGCGTCGTTCCATTGGGCGGCGGGGCGTTCCTGTTCGGCGCCGAGTCCGGAGACGACCACCGCCTGTCCGGCGGGCAGATTGCGGTTGGTCAGGTAAACCAGGATTTCGTCGCGGCCGCCGGAAGCGCCGCCGCCGCCCGGCGGCGCCAGGGCATTGATCCGGATTCCGGCGGCGGTGCGTTCGAGACGGATGTTGCGGCCGGCCGACAGGGCCGGCACCGGCGCGGGCGCATCGATGCGCCAATGGGCTTCGTCGCCGATCTGGCGGACGCGGATATTTTTTCCGGCGGACAATTTCATGTTCAGACCCAATAGTTGGAATTCCACTGATATCCGGCCGGGGGCAATCTGAAAACCGCCGCCACCTTCTGCCAGGCTTCGCCGGCGTCGTCGATGACCACCTCGGTGGTGACGTCCTCCTTGAGCCACTGCCCGGTATGGCTGCCGACTTTGCCGGACCACACCCGTGAAGTGCTCATCCAGCTTTGCACTTGCGCCACCAGGTTGTAGCTGTGCATGCGGTAGTAACGGGTTTCCACCGCCTGAACGGTTTTGAGCACCGCGTCGATCAGGTTGCCCGGCAGCGTCGCCGAGGCGTTCAGCGGGCAGGACGATGACGGATCCCAATCGGGAATTGCGTACAGCGAGCCGTCCGAAAGACGCCGCCAGCCGCAGTGTTCGGCGGCGAGCATGAAATCGGCGACGTTGACCACGACGTCGACGCGTCCGGCGAGATCGCTGCGGTCGTCGTCGTCGATCACTTCGTACATGTTGCCGTTGCGCGGGATCGCCTGCAACGTGTATTCGTATTCGAGGTCGGAGATGCGGCGCGGCGCGGACGAAGTGACCACGCTGTTGCCCCCGGTCCAGGAATATGCGGACGCTCCGGCGACATTCTCGAAGCTGCGCAGCGAATCGCGGCGCACCCGCCAGCGGCTGGTCCACACCACCCGCCGCCGCGCCCGCCCCTGGCGGTTGAAGCCGATGAACTTCTCTTCGCGCAGCACTTCGACCAGCCGGACATTGACGTGGCGGGCTTCGACGGTCACTTCGTAGAGGCCGGCGCCGCTGGCGCTGGCGGCGTAGGAGATGACGAAATACCCCTCCCCGGCCCAGGCGGCGGGGGAGTTGACTTCATTGGCCGCGGCGAACGCCTCCAGCTCCGACTCGGCCACCCGCCACTTGCCGGTTTTGACCGATTCGTAGTCGCAGTTGCGGCGAAAGGCGATTGCCGCGACGGGTTCGATCCCGAGATCGACGGCCTCGATGGTCACTTCCCAGCCGGAATCGCCGGTTTCCTTGAGCTGGATTCCGGTGCAGCGGAATGCCCCGCCGTCCCATTCCAGCGCGTCGCCGACGCCGGGCAGCCAATTGCCCAACCCGTCGGCGTCGACCCGCCACACGGCGCTGCGGGTGCGTTCGCCGGAGGCGGTGAAAACCTCCGCCATCCGCCCCGCCGGTTCGGCGTTCCAGCGCCGGGGGCGCCCGGTGACGGCAATGCGGAACGCGTTGTCGCCGGCCTCTTCGGAACGCACTTCGCTGACGCGCCAGCCGTCGTCGGCGAGGTAGCCCGGCGAATTCTCCGCCGGCCGGCGCCAGGGGTCGCCGGGACGCGGCAGCCAGGATTCGACCTCGGCGTGCCAGGCATTGAGTTCATCTTCGGCGACCGGAACATTTTCCGGCCACAGCAGCCAGGCGGCGGTGATTTGCCAGCCCGATTTCGAATCGATGGAGAGTGTGGAAACGCGTTCCAGCTTGAGTTGCATGATTCCGCCGCCCTTTCCCTTGCTCGGATGTTGTATCATCCAGCGGGCGCCGGTGTCGGCAATCATGCATCAAGAAATTGCGGCTCAGGAAGTTAAAAAAGGCTCAAAGTGGTAGGTCCCGGCCGCCCCGATGAAATTGGGGTCGAAGAACAGCCGGCGCGCCGCGAAACACCCTCCCGCCAGCGCCCCCTCAAGCGGCGAACGCACCACCAGCGCGATTCGCGCCAGCTCTTCCGGTCCGAGCAGCGACGCCAACCCGGCTTCAAAGCGCTCCCGCGCCAGAGCAAAAACCCGTTCCATCGGTCCCGAGACCACGATGCGGTTGACCGAAAAAAGCGCGACCAGCCGCGCCATGAACTTCCCGAGGGTTTCCGCCGCCCCGCCCAACACCGCGACGGCGTCGGCGTCTCCGGTTTCCACCAGGTTCATGAATTCGGCCAAGGTCGCGGCGCGCGGCGCCACCGCCTCGATCATGGTCCAGCCGCCGGTGTAGGCTTCGAGGCAGCCGTGCTTGCCGCAGCGGCACAACCGTCCGTCGCGGACCAGCCGGCCGTGTCCGATATCGCGCAGCTGGCTCTCCTCCGGCAGCATGTTGTTGAGCAATCCCAAGCGCGAACCGCAGACGATTCCCAGCCCGAGCTCCCAACTGAGGATGGCGATGATGTCCTCGGGGCCGGACTGCAGCAGTTCGCCGAGCATTTCGGCGTGCTTGAAGGTATAGTCGCGGCTGACCACCCCGAAGCGGTCCTGCAGCACCCGGCGCAGATTGAAACCCACCAGCTCCGGCATCGCCACCACCCGCGCCAGCGCGCCGCCGGCCCAATCGAGGTCGCCGGGCGCGCCGTAAAAGACGTTGCGGATCTTGCCTCCCGCCGCTTCGGCGCGGCGCCGCATCCGGCTGAACGCTTCGCCGACCAGCTCATTCTTGTCGCGCATTCCGGGATAATCGCTGAGGTCGAACTCCTCCTGGACCGCAATGCGGTCGCCGAAGTCGGCCAGCGCCACATGCAGCAGCGGCGGCAGCAAAACGAAGCACAGCGTGAAATTGCGGTCGGCTGCGATCTGCCAGCGCTTGGCGGGGCGTCCCATCCCGGAACGGCTTTCGCCGTCGACCGCTTCGATCAGGCCGTCCTCGGCCAGCCGGGAAAAGTGCAAATTGGTCGCCGCCGTGGTCACGCGAAGCCGGCGGCTGACCTCGGTCTGGGTCAACGCTCCGGAGCCGGCCAGCAGCCGGGCGAAGGGCCGTGCGGCGCCGAGCTCGTCGCCGCCGTCGATATGGACT
>JAVBSD010000028.1:0-4819 GCA_031547325.1 Victivallaceae bacterium
CCGCCTCGTCCTCGCCCGGCTCGGGCGCCACCTTGGCGATCTCTTCAACGGTCAATTCCAGCTCGCGCGCCTCGCGTTCGTCGGGAATGCGCGCGACGGCGAGGCCGCGTTCGGCTTCGAGCTCGCGCCGCCGTTCCCAGACGGCGCGGCATTCATTCCGCAGCGGCTCCAGAGCCCCGAAGCCGTCGAGCATGGCGAGCTGGCGGCCGCGCCCGACGATGGTAGTGTGTTCGTTGGCCGAATGGATGTCGACCAGCAGTTCGCCCAGCTCGCGGAGCTTGCGGGCGGTCACCGCGCTGTCGTTGATGAAGTTCCGGACGCCGCTTTTGCCGATGACCCGGCGCAGGCACAATTCCCCGTCGCCGGCGTCAAAGGGAATCGCCGCCTCGTCGAGCACCGCGGCGACCGCCGCCAGACGGCCCGCCGGCACGGCGATCCCGGCGGCGACTTCGGCGCGGTCGCAGCCGGAACGCAGCGCCCCCTTGTCGGCCCGCCCGCCGAAGATCAGCGCGACCGCCCCGAGAAAAATCGATTTCCCGGCCCCGGTTTCGCCGGTCACGACGTTGAAGCCCGGGTGAAACTCAACCGCGGCGGACTCGATCAGAGCAAGATTGTCGATTTTCAGCCAATTCAACATACAATTTAAGATATTTTTTTACGTTATAACCTTTAAAAATACTTGTTCAATGCTATAATATCAAATGAAGATTGGAAGTGCGCACCATGTTTTTCTACAAATTCTCCACCCCTGAACCGAGGTGCCGGTCATGAGCGGCGTCATCGCGGAACCGCGTTCGCGGCTCAGCCGCTTCCTGCGGCCCACTTTGAACTGGCAATTTTTCCTGCGCCTCGGACTCCTCGCGGCGGCGGCCTTCATCATCTTCGGCTTTTTCCTGAAGCCATGCGTCATCTGGGGCAGCAGCATGGAGCCGACCTACGGCAGCTTCGGCTTCACCCTGTGCGTCCCCCACGCCGACGCGGGGGAACGCGTCACCTACGGCGACATCGTGGCCATCCGCTTCCAAAAACGCACCTACTATCTCAAACGGATCATCGGACTGCCCGGCGACACCATCGAATTCAAACGCGGACAGCTCTACCGCAACCAGGAACCCGTCGACGAACCCTATGTCCAGAACCCGTGCAGCTGGGACCTCGCCCCCGTAACCGTACCCGAAGGCATGGTCTTCGCCGTCGGAGACAACCGCAGCATGCGGCCGCAGCAACACAAATTCGGCCTGGTCGACCGCAACCGCATCATCGGCCAGCCCCTGTGGTGACATGAAGCGCAGAACCAACATCAAGCCGGTCCTGGGGCTTCTGCTCCTGGCCGGATTGGCTTTCGCCTTCTACTGGTTCGCGCTCCGCCAGCCCCCCGAAGAGGAGGTCATCGCCGGACGCATCGCCAAACTCTGCGAAGCCGCCGACCGCGCCGAAAACGAATCCCAGAACTCCGGACTCCTCAAGGCCGCCTCCATGCGCGGCTTCTTCACCCCGCAAGTCACCCTCCGCTGGCCCGAATACGGCTACTCGGGCGAAGTCGACGTCGCCGAAATCATCCAGGGCTTCACCGCCACCCGCCAATACTACAGCCGCGCCCGGTTCGCGGTCAGCGAACTGAACATCTCCGTCACCGCGCCCGACATCGCCGACGCCGATTTCGTCCTCGGCATCGAGGGCCACGGCCGCGACGGAACCTTCTCCGACGCCAGAATCGTCCACTCCACCTGGTACAAAGTCGACGGAACATGGCGCATCGGACGCGCCAGCGTCCAACCCATCATCGGATTCTGAGTCTTCCTTATTTACAATCAACCTTGTCCGGCTTTGACCCGACTGTCTTTGAGGGAAAGATTCGCGCTTCGGTGGCGCGGCCGGCCCGGCTCCGAGCGGACTTTTTAAAGGACGCGTCGCTCCTTTAAAAAGTGCGCCATCGCCGTCCGGGAGGCTCCGCCCTCGCTCCCGCTCGGGCTTCCTTAGAGTTTCGCCCGCTTAGGCAGGCGACCAGCCTCCGCGGCTGGACCGCGCCAGGTTATCCAACCTGGACCCTGGCCTTGCTGCGCGGCGGCCGACTATTTTATTTTTTTTATTTTTACGCCAAGAGCGCCGCCAGAAGCTTGATCCGGTCGATCAGCACCAACGCCGCCATCGCCTCGACCACCGGCACCATCCGCGGACACAAACACGGATCATGACGCCCCCCGACCCGGCACACCGCCGGATTGTCGTCGACATCGACGGTATTCTGTTCGGCGGAAATCGACGCGGTCGGCTTGACCGCGATCCGGCAGAGAATCGTGTCGCCGTTGGAAATTCCCCCGAGAATGCCCCCCGCGTGATTGGTCGCGAAGCCCTCCGGAGTCATGGCGTCGTTGTGTTCGCCGCCGCGCATCCCCGCCGCCGCGAACCCCGCGCCGAACTCGACGCCCTTGGTGCCGCCGATCGACAGCATGGCGTGGGCCAGCTCGGCGTCGAGCCGGCCGGCGACCGGATCGCCCAGCCCGGCCGGAACGCCGTGAATCCGGCATTCGATCACCCCGCCGACGCTGTCGCCGGCGAGCCGCGCGGCGTCGATTTCGGCGGCCATCGCCGCCGCCATCTCCGGATCGGCCGCGCGCACCGGATTGCGCTCGATCTCCTCCGCCATGAAACGCCCGGCGCACACCGAACCGACCCGAACCGTAGCGGCGCAAAGCGTCACCCCGTAACGCGCCAGAAGCTGGCGCGCCACCGCTCCGGCCGCCACCCGGGCCACGGTTTCGCGCCCCGAAGAACGGCCGCCGCCGCGGTAGTCGCGGACGCCGTATTTTTTATGGTAGCCATAATCGGCGTGGCCGGGGCGGAAAATCCCCTTCAACGCCTGGTAGTCGCCGGAACGCTGGTCGGAATTGCGGATCAGCATCGCCAGCGGCGTGCCGGTGGTGCGCCCCTCGAAAACGCCGGAAAGGATCTCCACCTCGTCGGCCTCGGCGCGGCGGGTGGTCAACGCCGACTGCCCCGGACGCCGCCGGGCGAGCTCGCGCCGGATCGCCTCCACGTCGAGTTCGACATTCGGAGTCACCCCGTCGATCACCGCCCCCAGCGCCGCCCCGTGGGATTCGCCGAAGGTGGTGACAGTGAAAAATCGGCCGAAAGTATTGTTCAACACATGCCCTCCCCATGCAGCGCCGCCGCCAGCTTGCCGGCGGTCACGGCCACCGGATCGCCGCCGTCGGCGTCAAATTTCACATCCGCCCAGCCGCGGTAAAATTTCTCGCGCTCGCGAAACCACTCGTCGAAGCCCTCGCCGCCGGGCAGGAACGGCGGGAAACCGCCGGCGGCGATGCGCCGGTAAATCACCTCCGCCGGAACCGCCAGCCAGACCTTCGCCCCCCATGTCAGCTCCGCCGGCAGATAAGGGTTGGCCGGCACCCCGCCGCCCAGGGCGACCACCAGCTTGCCGGCATCGGGCCGGTTCAGCACCATGGCAACCGCCTCGGCTTCGAGCCGCCGGAAATAGTCCTCGCCCTCGCGGCGGAAAATTTCCCGCGCGTCGAGTTTTTCGCCGTTGCGCTCCAGAAAAAGCGCCTCCAGCGCCCGGTCGGTGTCGACGCAACGGCGGCCGAGCAGCGCCGCCAGCTCTTTTCCGACCGAGCTTTTGCCGCAGTGCTTGATCCCGCCCAGCACCACCGCCTGGCGTTTCGCCATCTCAGAGCACCGAATCCGGGCGGACGATCTGGGTGCCGATCCCGCTGACGGTGAACAGCTCCAGGAGCAGCGAATGCGACACCCGGCCGTCGATCATATGCACCTTGTTGATGCCGGCTTCGAGGGCGTGAACACAGCTCCTGATCTTGGGCAGCATGCCGCCGGAGAGAACCTGGTCGCGGATCAATGCGGAAATTTCGTCGGTACGGATGGAGGGAATCACGCTGGATTCATCCTTGGGATCGCGCATCACGCCGGGAACGTCGCTCAAAAAGACCAGCTTGCGCGCCTTCAGCGCCTCGGCGATGCGGCAGGCGGCGATGTCGGCGTTGATGTTGTACACCGTCCCGTCGGCCCCGACGCCCAGAGGCGTGATCACCGGAATCAGCCCCGCCGCCAGCGCCTGGAGCGCCGGCTCGGGATTCACTTCGACGATGTCGCCGACGAAACCGATGTCCTGGACTTCGCCGGTGACCGGATCGACGGACTGGGTGCGCTCGGCCAGGAGCATGGTTTTGCCCGAAACGCCGATCGCCTGGCCGCCGGCGCCGTTGGCCAGATCGACCAGCTCGCGGTTGATCGTGTTGTGCAATACGTCGTCGACCACCCGGATGGTCTCGTGACAGGTGCGGCGCAGGCCGTTGATGAACTGAACCGGAATTTCCCGGCGCTTCAGCTCGGCGGAAATCGCCTTGCCGCCGCCGTGAACCACCACCGGCCGAATGCCGATGCACTCCATCAGCACCACGTCGCGCATGGTGCGCTTGACCAGCTCCGGGTCCTCCATCGAACTGCCGCCGAATTTGACCACCACCACCGCGTTGCGGAACCGCTGAATGTAGGGCAGCGCTTCGCAGAGCACCTCGGCTTTTTGAATCACGGATTCATACATGATTGGAATTTTCCTGAATTATGGTTCCGATAATATATACCGCCCCGGGGGAATCTTCAAACTGAAGTCGAAGGAGATTTCGCCGCCGAAGCCCGGTTCCCCCTCCCGCGCCGCCGCCCACGGCGCACCGCTCTCGCCGGTGAAGGCATACGGCAGCGGCTCCGACGGACTCCCGGCGACGCCGACCGTGAGCGTCGCTCCGCCGTCGGCCCCCGGCACCAGCGAAAATTCCAGCCGCCG
>JAVBSD010000174.1:0-4980 GCA_031547325.1 Victivallaceae bacterium
GCGCCTATCGCCTCGCGCCGGGCATGGCGGTGGCGGTGCCGCCTTTCGAGAGCTACAGCTTTGAGCTCTCCGACGGCTTTGAAATGCTGAACTTGCACTATGAGCTGCACCTGGCCGACGGCCGCAACCTGAACGCGGTGGCGCGGCTGCCGGTTTGCATGACGGTGCCTTATTTCGCGGAATGCCTGGAGTTGTTTCAACGGATGGAGAGCAACGACGCCGGAGCGGACGCGCGCTATGCCAGGCTCGATACGGAGGCGGCGGCGCATGCGTTGGTGATGCTGCATTTGCGTCACCAGCGTCTGGCTGAAACGGCCGGCGGGGACGACCGGCTGCGCCGGGTCTGCCAGGCGCTGCACCGCGAAGATTGCCACAGCTACGACGCGGCGCGCATGGCGAAATTGTGCTGCTTGAGCGTCAGCCAGATGAACCGCCGTTTCGCGGCGGCTTACCGGGTTTCGCCGCGCCGTTTCTGGATGCGCGAACGCTTCAAGCGGGTCTGTCTGGCCCTGAAAAATCCGCGGAAAAGCCTGGGCGGGATTGCCGGGGAATTTCATTTCTGCGACGAATCGCACTTGTCGCGCTGGTTCCGCGCGCTGGCCGGCGTGACGCCCGCCCAATTCCGGCGCCGCCGGAGCGAATTTTAATCGGCTCGATGCGCGGAAGATACCGATTTTTCGCGCATTCCGTTCCTGGCCGGATGCGCGATTTTGCGGTATACTTTCCGGAGACCATCATCACGGAAAGGATGAATCTCATGTACGTGCCCGATTATGAACATTTGCGCGCTTCGCTGCCCTTCGGCTGTTCGGCTTCGGCGACTTATCTGGCTTTGCTGGACGCGACCGGCATTGCGATCAAATCGATGTTTCTGGACGCGGAGGCCGGAATTGAGCTCTACCGCCGCGGGCGGCCGCTGCTGCGGGAATTGTACGGCGACCGGCTCCATCTCCCGGCGCCGATGACCGCGCCGGTCAGCTACGGCCACGTCAATACGCTGGGGGCGGAGCTGGTTTTTCCCGACGGGGGCGAAGTCAATCTTGAAACGGCGGCCGGGACGCTGGCGGAGGGCATCGCCCTGTTGCGCCGTCCGGTCGATTTCGCCCGGAGCGGCATGTTTCCCTTTTATCTGGACTATTTCCGGGAATTGCAGCGCGCGTTCCCCGACGAAAAGCCGCATTTCGCCTTTCACAGCGAAGGGCCGATGACGACCGGCTATCTGCTGCGGCGCGACGGATTTTTCTTCGACCCCTACGACGACCCCGAAGCGACCAGGGAGTTTTTGCGCCTGATCGTTCAAAGTGTGATCGCCTATACGAAGTGCGTTGCCGCCACGGTCGACGGCCGGGCGGCCGACGAACGCCAGCCCCGGTACGGCATCGCCGACGATGTGGGGGCGATGTTCAACCCCGAGCTCTGGGATGAGTTCGTGATACCGGCTTGCAACATGCAATTCGAGGCCTTTACCGATCGGGAACGGCACATGCACATCGAGGATCTGCGGCCGGAGCACCTCAAGTTCCTGGAACGGCTGCGGCTGGAGAGCTACGATCCCTCGGTTTCGCCGCGCCTGACTCCGGCGGTCATCGCGGAGCGGACGCGCGTGCCGTTTCAGTGGCGGCTGTGCAATTTTCAATATCCGACTATGTCGGCGCGCGACGTGCGCAATTGGGTGTTCCGCGCCGCGGCCGGGGGCGCCAGCGGGGTTTTCACCGACGTCTGCCAGGGCATGTACAACCGTGAATCGGTGGCAAAAGTCCACGCCTTTCTGGAGGCCGGCGCCGCGGTCGCCGCGGCGCTGCAAGCGGGCGCAACCCGCTCCGACCTCCTGAAATTCATCGATGCCTGAGCCGCTACGCGGTCAGGATGCTCAGGATATCCAAATTGCCCTTGATCGCGTCGAAACGGCCGACGTAGGCGACCATGTCGCCGGCGGCGAGCCACTTGTCGCGCTTCAGCGCGGCGAGGGTTTTTTCGATTTGCTCGCGCGGGTCCTGGCAGTCCTCCATATGACCGGCGCGGACGCCGTACGAAAGCCCGAGACGCCGCACCGCGTCCCAATTCGGACTGAAAATGTACACCGGCACCTCGCCGCGGTAGGCGGCGGAAATCAAACCCGCCGCGCCGCTGTCCGAATGGCAGACGATCGCCTTGATCGGCAACTCCGAAACCGCCTCCTGGGCCAGGCGCCGCAGATAGTCGCGCAACGGATCGGCGGCTGGGGTAAAGTCTTTGGCCCGGATGAACATATGACGCGGCATCTTCTCGGTTTCGACGATGATCCGGCGCATCGTCGCCACCGCCTGTTCCGGATATTTGCCGATCGAGGTTTCGCCGGAAAGCATCACCGCGTCGGTTCCGTCGAGGACCGCGTTGGCGACGTCGCTGACCTCGGCGCGGGTCGGACGCGGACAGTTCATCATGCTCTGGAGCATCTGGGTGGCGGTGATCACCGCCTTGCGGCGGCGCATGCATTCGTAGATGATTTTTTTCTGGAACTTCGGCACGTCCTCGAGCGGCACTTCGACGCCGAGATCGCCGCGCGCCACCATCACGCCATAAGCGCAGTCGAGAATCTCGCCGAGATTGTCGACCCCCTGGCGGTTTTCGATTTTGGCGATGATTTTGATCGGACTGTCGGAGGTGTCGAGAATGCTCTGGACCGCCATCACGTCGTTGTGCCCGCGGACGAACGAATGGGCGATGAAGTCCACTCCGGATTCGATCGCCATCTCGATGAATTCACGGTCGCGCCGCGAAACACTGGGCAGCGACAGCTTGGCCCCGGGAGCATTGACCGATTTGTGGTTGTAGATCGTTCCGGGATTGATCGCTTTGGCCGTCAGGCAGGCGGCGGTTTTTTCCGTGACTTCGAGCTCGATTTCCCCGTCGTCGAGCATCAAATGCTGGCCGGCGGAAATCTCTTTGACGAAACGGCTGTAGTTGACCTGAAAGGTGCGCTTCTCCGCCGTCGGCGTGGAATAGATTTTGATCTCGTCGCCGGCGGCGAGCTCCAGCGGTTCGGCCAGGTCGGCCACCCGGACCTCGGGGCCCTTGGTGTCGACCATCACCGCGATTTCCGGCGCGGTCTTGTGGATGACGGCGATGGCCTGGGACGCTTCCTCGACGGTCATGTGAGCGGTGTTCAGACGGACCACGTCCATCCCGGCGGCCACCAGCCTGGCGACGAATTCCGGGGTGCATTTATCCCCGGCCAGGGTGGCGACGATTTTAGTGCGTTTGGGCATGTTTTCCTCCTCAGGGTTTGCTGCGGATGTTGACGATCAGATGGTCGGCGGATTGCCGGTCGCGGTCGGCGGCGCAGGCAGCGAAGGCGTCGGCGGCCGCGGTTTCACCGAGACGGCGCAGGATTTCTCCGGCGCGCTCGAAAATATCCCAGAAGGCCGCCTCCGATGCCGGGAGCCGGCCGAGCGAATGGAGCATCCATTCCCAGGCTTTGGCGTATTCGCCGCGCCGGTAATGCCACCAGGCCAGGGCGGCCTGTTCTTCGGCGCGCCCCGGACGGTTGCGCAACGCCCGGCGCAACAGCTTGCCGGCGTCGTCCAGCTCGATGTCCAGGTCGGTCAGCAGCGAACCGACCCTGAAGCACAGCTCAGGCGAATCGTCCAGGTTGGACTTGCGGTAATAAGCCAGCGTCAGCCGCGCCAGCCCGGGATCGCCGGAGGCCTCGGCCAGTTGCAGCAATTCCTGTCCGAGTTCGCGGGCAACCGCCGGATGACGCGGAACCCGCAGTTCGCCGTCCTCGGCGATGGTGACGCTGCGCGCCAGCCGCCCGGCTTCATCGAACCTTGCGAGCTTCCGCAGCGCCGCCAGCCCGAGCAATGCCGTTTCCGGTTCGTGCGCCGGCAGAAGTTTCAGAAGATCGGCCGTTCCGGCGTAATCGCCGACGCCGTTCAGCGCCCGGGCCAGGCCGAAGAGCGCGATGGAATCTCCCGGACGCAACCGCGCCAGCCGCCGCCACACCGGCAGCGCCGCCGGCCAGTCGGCCTGGGTTTGCAGAAGCTCGGCGAGCTCCTGCTGAACGGCGGCGTCTTCCGGCCAGTCGGCGGCCAGGAGCTCGTAAACCTTGCGCGCGTCGGCGCCGCGGCCCATGCCGGCCAGGGTTTCGGCCAGCAGCCGGCGCGCTTCGCGTTCGCCGCCGGAGGTCTCCACCCGGCGGCGGCTGAATTCCTCGGCCCGGTCGTTGCGCCCGAGAGTGGTGAAGGTCGTGAGGCGCCGCCGGGCGGCGGCGTCCGAGAGCGGCAGGTCGTCGTAGGCGGCCAGCAGCTCCAGCCAGGCGGAGCCGGTTTCGGCCAGGCGCTGCCGCGGGCTGTCCGCCAGGCCGAACCATTCCCGCCGGCTGTCGGAGACCTGGGCGGCGTCGACGCAGAACATCGCTCCGGATTCGAGGATCACCGCGTCGCGCTGCCGTTCGGCGATGCCGGCGCCGGGGTCGATTCGGCGCACCAGCTTTTGCCAGAAAGCCTCCGCGGCGTCGATCCGGTCCAGCGAACAGGCCAGAATGCCGTAGTTGAGCAGGGCGTTGAGCAATTGTTCGCTGTCGCCGGAGCGGTCGCTGAGCTGTTGCGCCAGTTTCCGGGAGAGGGCCAGGCGCCGGCGGGCGCGTTCCGCCGCTTCGGCGTCGGCCTCCGGCAGGTCGGAGCGGGAAGCATTCAGCACGGTCAGGACCAGGGCGGGCTTATCGGGGTGGGCTTCGGCCAGTTCGAGCAGCCGCCGGTAGTCGGCGGGAGCCGGAAATGCGTTGCGCATTTCCTCGCGCAGCGTGCGCTGCAGCAGCGGTGAATCGGGATCGCAGCTCAGCGCTTCGGTCAGCGCTTCCAGCCGGGCCGCGGGGTCGGCGACCAGCACGGCGCGTTAAAAGGCCGTCAAAGCCGGGGCGCGGCTGGCGCCGGAAGCGGAAATGCCGCCGGCGGCCGGCGGCGGCGCTGCAGCGCCGTCGTCGCGCGCCGGCGCCTGGCC
>JAVBSD010000339.1:0-2695 GCA_031547325.1 Victivallaceae bacterium
GGCCATGATCAGCCGCCCGGTGAAGGTGCGGCATACCATGTCGTAGGTGTAGGCGAGCAACTCCTTTTCGCCCGGTTCGAAGTCCTCGGCGGCGAGGATGCGGTTGCCGAAGCGGTCGATCTGGCGTTGGACCGCTTCGGCGTCGACGGCCGCCGCCGCCGGGAGGGCGGCGAGCAGCGCGATCAGAACGATCAGTCGATGTGGCCGGGTTCTTCGAAGAGGCATAGGTCGATCTTGACCACCGCTTTTCGGATCCGGCGGCCGGCGTTTTCCGGGCGCTGGAAGACGGTGTGGCCTTCGCCGGGGAAGAAGATGACGAAATTGCCGGGCCGCAGCCGGGCGGTGCAAAGTTCTCCGGGATTGACCTTGAAGAGCTCGTAGTCGTCCTTGGCGTCGTATTCGGTCAGCCGCTCCAGGGGGGCGATGGGCTGGCAGCCGGCTTCTTCCTCGCCTTCAATCAGGGTCTGGATGTCGATGAACTGGCGGTGCGCCTCGATTTTGCTCTCGGCGATCGGCTTGCCCTCGTAGCCGAAGACATTGACGTAGAGGCGGCCGGAAATCTCCTCGATCCGGCCGTCGGCGCAGTCCGGGGTCAGGGAACGCAGCAGCTCGAAAGCCCGGCACCAGACCGAGCGGTTGCCGGTCAGGTAACGCCGCCAATTGACGCATTCGTCGAAAACCATCTTTCACTCTCCGGATGTATGGGGTTGCATGGTCCTTCAAAATACACCGGCTCCCCCCGCCTGTCAAGTGAAAAAATCCCGCCGGGGCCGCTTTGTCCGCAAATCGGCGCCGTGCGGATGAACCACGCCGGAGTGCAGCTCCAGGCGTGGCAGGCCGAATTGAGCCGCCGGTCGCCGTAGAGCGCCAATTCCGGCCGCTCCGGCACGAAGGCTTCGTAAAAAGTATCCGCGCCGTCGGCGATCATGCCGCCCCAGTAGCGGCGGATGAAGTCGCCCGCTTCGTCGCACATGCCGCATTGGAGCTGCGCTTCCAGGACGTGATGCCACAGGTAGGGCGTGACCGGGCGGACCGTTCCGGGGTCTTGCTCCAAAGCGGCAAAGGCGCGGCGTCCCTCTGCCGGCGTCAGCGCTCCGGCCAGGATCATCCAGGCGGCGGTGGCGTGGGAGAGCTGGCCCTCCGCGCCGGAACGGAAGGCGCCGGCGGCTTCATCCCAGGCGTGACGCCGGGCGGCGGCGAGCAGCCGTTCCGCCTCCTCCCCGAGCCGGGCCGCCGCGGCCCTCCGGTCCAGCAGTTCCGCCAGCCGGGCGGCGCGCTTCAGGCTGTAGACGTACAGTCCCGTAAACGGCATCTGGCGGTCCAGGTCCTTCTGCCAGTCGATGAAGATCCATTCCTCCTCCGGAACCCGGAAGAGCCCCCGGCTGTCGAAGTGCGGCCGGGCGAAATCGAACTGGCGGAGCGCCAGGTCGAAGAGCTCCTCCGCGATCTTCCGGCGGCCGGAAAACTCCAGGTGATCCAGCAGCGTCGGAGCCAGCAGTTGGGCGTAATCCAGCACCATGTTGCCGCGGTAGGGGATGTGGGCGTCATAGGCGCAGCCCGGGAAACGGCCCTCGTCGTCGGCGGTGCCGGCCAACAAGTAGAGCGAACGCTCGACCAGTTCGAAGTGGCGGAAGCTGACCGCGTTGACCCTGGCCTGCAATCGCAGGTCGCCCAGCCACAGCCGCCGGTCGCGCTTGGGCCCGTCCTCGAAAACCGACTGCATGCACCACTTGAGGGTCCGGATCGCCGTGGCGTCGATGGCGCGGAATTCCGGCGCGATATCCGGCTCGGGCGGCGCATCGCCGACGGCGCTGACCGTCTCGACCTCGATCGCGGTGAATTCCAGCGGGCGGGGCGTGTAGATTACCTCGATTCGGATGAAGCGGAAGGCATAGCGGCGCGGCAGGGTGAAGGGCGCGGTGAGGTCGTCGATGTTGACCACCTCGTCCTGCAGCCATGAACGCCCGAGGCAGCCTGCGTAGTCGGAGAAGTCGCCGCCGGCCTCGCAGGGCCATTCGGCAGAGATTACCCGCAACCGGACCGGCGCATCGGCAGAGCCGAGCGGTTTCAGGCGCAAAGTCACATATCCGACCAGGTAACGCCCGGCGTCGACGGCCGCGGCGTCGCCGGCCGCCAGGAACCCGGTCGGCGGCGTCAGGACGACGGTCCGGCGGACCAGGCTCGGAGCGAGTTCGCGCGCCCGTTCCAGCCAATGACAGCGGCGGTCGTCGTCGGCGAAGTGGTCAGCGTTCGATATAATCATTGGAACCCAGAGTCTGGACGTGGCCGTCGGTATAGAGGACGTTGTAACGTTTGCTTCCGCCGTGGGGGTAATTGCTGCCGCTGGCCATCTCGATGTCGATGCCGGCGCCGGCGTTGTCGCTCAACTTCATCCGGGCGCCCTGCCAGTTGCCGCGGTAGGGACCGGCCGCCACCATGAAATCGGTGGTGTTGCCGGCGCCGGCGCGGTTGTAACGCTGGCCGCCGATGTAGTAGAACGAACGGTATTCGTTCTGGTAGGTGGCGGGATCGGAGGTCCCGAAACCGAGCTGGTAGGAGGCGGGGCAGGAGAGAAAGGACGGGCCGGGCTTGGCGGTGCCGGCGTCGTAACCGCCGAGGCACGGCAGCAACCCCCCGACGCCTGAGCGCCCGCCGGAAGCGCTGCGCCAGCGGTGCAGCGCGCCGCTGTAGGCGG
>JAVBSD010000163.1:0-4241 GCA_031547325.1 Victivallaceae bacterium
TGGAGGGCGCGGTCCTGCTGGACGGCGCGGCCGCGCATGTGCTGTGCGAACGCGGCTTCGGGTCCCTGATCGGCATGAAACGGGTCGGCGCGCCCGTCCACCGCCGGGACTTGTCCTGGATCATCAGCGCCGAGGAGTTCCATCATCCGGCCTTCGGCGGCGGCGAAGGCAAATACCTGACCGCGACCTTGCCTTTCCTCGACGCGGCGGGGCGTTTCACCGTGCTGGAGCCGCTGGAGGGGGGTGAAACCGTTTCCAGCTGGGTGGACCCGGACACCCGGCGCGTCGCGCCGGCGATGACCGCCTGGACCAACGCATCGGGCGGGCGCGTCGTGGTGCACGGCATCGAGTACGAAAGCAGCTTCGGGGTCTCCTTCTGCCATCCCTTCCGGCGCGAGCAATTGCACGGCGCGGTCGCCTGGCTCTCCGGGTTTGCCAATGCGACGGGGCCTATTCGCTGGCATGGCGCAAGGAAGCCGGCGGCGGCGCGGAGATCGTCGGCGTTTTCAACTTCAACCTCGACGACTGGAGCCGGGTGAAATTCACCCTGGCCTGGGAGGGCGCGCCGCCCGAGGCGCGCCGACTGGAGGCGAACGGCGAATGGGTGCCGGCGGCGGCCGAAACGGCGCTCGCGGACGGCCTCCTGACCCTGACCTGCGAAGGTCCGGTCACCTTCCGGAGGCCGCTGGCGCTCCGCCTGAAACGCCGTTAGCGTTCCCGGACGACGCGGAAGCCGCCATCCTCCCATTCCGTTTCGGTCGTCAGCCGGTACGGCTGTTTTTTACCAGCCGGAACAGGTCGGACAGGTCGTTTTGGGGACGCCCGCCGGGCTGTCGGTCGGGAAGTGATGGGTGCTGGAGACGCACAGCTCCGCGACCTTGTACCAGGTGACGCTGCCGTCGAGCAGGCAGACGTTGGTGCCGTCCTGGTGATTTTTCAGGCTTTCGCGGTAGAAGTCGCCGACCAGGTATTTGCGTGAATCATCGGCGGGACCCGCCGGAGAAAACTTGCCGTACGGCGTCTTGCTGTCGTTGGCGCACCCGGCGTACATCCGCGGGACGTCGCCGCCGCGGTCGTCGCCGGTTTCGGTCCATTTGGCGATCGCGGTGTTGCCCGGGCAGTTGATCGTATCCCAGCGCAGCCCGGAATCCTGAAGCTCGACCAGCGCCTGCTGGTTTGATTTGCCATCTACCACCCCCTTCCAGTACCAGGGATAGTTGCGGTACGCGCCGGCGTGGGTCAGGCTCGGCAGCGTGTCGTTGTTGTCGCCGGAATACATGATGAAATACAACCCGATCTGTTTGGTGTTGCCGGCGCATTTGATTTTCTGCGCCGCATAGCGGGCCTTGGACAGCGCCGGCAGCAGCATGCTGGCCAGAATCGCGATGATGGCGATCACGACCAGGAGTTCTATGAGGGTGAATTTCTTTTTCATCGAACGCATTCCTTCTATTTGTCCGCAAGTGTCATAAGCTGTTAAATTATAAGTCAAATGGCAAAATAAGTCAATAGACCGATGTTGCGAAAAATATTCCGATCTTGCGTTGCGTTCCGTTGGAAGGAGTCCCGGATTGCCGATTTATGTCTGGATAATGGATGGAATTGTTTGCAAATAATTGTTTTTGGGGTTATCTTTCCACGATGCATTTTGGGTTGAAATCATAATGATGGGGATTTGAGGCTATGAAACTTCCTGCGATGATGGCGGGGCTGGCGCTGTTGCTGGCGGCCGGCTGCGACGACGACGCGGCCAAGGCGCCGGGCAAGCTGCCGCTGGTGTACGTGGCTCCGGCGGTGGAGCGCAATGTCCAGAGCTCCGCCACGGTGATCGGCGAGGTCCGGGCGGTCAGCACGGTCAACCTGGTCGCCCGGGTCGACGGCTTCATGGTCGAACGCAATTTCCAGGAAGGCACGATGGTCAAGGCCGGCGATGTGCTCTTCAGGATCGAACCCGACCAGTACCAGGCGGCGCTCGATCTGGCCAAGGCTCATCTGGCCCGCGCCGAGGCCGATTTGCAGAAGACCACCATCGATCACGACCGCCAGAAGGACCTGGTCGAAAAACACGCCGTTTCCGAACGCGAATATGACAACGCCGCCGCCGCCAAAGCCTATTCCGAGGCCGACGTCGCCGCCGCCAAAGCCGACGTCAAAACCGCGCAGCTTAATCTGGATTACACCAGCGTCGTCGCGCCCTTCGACGGCAAGATCGGCTACAGCGCCTACAGCGTCGGCGCGATGATCGGACCCGAATCCGGGGCGCTGGCGACGCTGGTCAGCGAAGACCCGATCAACGTCGATTTCAACATCAACGAGATCGCGCTGCTGGAAATGCTCGGGCTCTCCCGCGAGGAGATTCCGGAGTTGCTGGTCAAGCTCGAATTCATGGACAAAACCGGGTATCCCCTGACCGGCAAAATCCAGTCCGCCGACAACCGGGTTTCCGCTTCGACCGGCAGCTTCAAGATCCGGTCGGTCTTCGAGAATCCGGACGGCAAGCTGATTCCCGGCATGTACGTCCGGGTTGCGGTGGTCCCCAAAACCGGCGTCCCCCGGGTGCTGGTGCCGCAGATCGCGCTGGCCAGCGACATCAAAGGCGACTACCTCTACTGCGTCAACGCCGACGGCAAGGTCGAGCGCCGCGACGTCAAGCCCGGCGACCGCCAGGGCGCCTGGACCGTCATCCTCGACGGCGTGAAGGCCGGCGACTCCGTCATCACCTCGGGCGTTCAGAAGGCCCGCGTCGGCTCGGCGGTCGACGCCCAGCCCGATCCGGACTACCCGAATCCGTCGCCCGAGGCTCAACCCGCCGCCGCGGAGTCCGCCGCATGATCAGCCGATTTTTCATTGACCGGCCGCGTTTCGCGTTCGTGATTTCGATTGTGATTTCGCTGGCCGGGCTGATTGCGATTTTCGCGCTGCCGGTGGCGCAGTACCCGGACATCACGCCGTCGCAGGTGACGGTTTCGACCACCTACCCGGGGGCCGACGCGCTGACCACCCAGAACGCGGTAATCGAAGCGCTGGAGTCGCAGATCAACGGGGTCAAACGCATGCTCTACATGTCGAGCATCGCCAGCGACAACGGTTCGGCCCAGATCACCGTGACCTTCGACATCGGGACCGACGGCGACTTGAACACCGTCAACGTTCAGAACCGCGCCACCCTCGGCGAGGCCAAGCTCCCGGCCGCGGTCAAGCAGAACGCCGTCGAGGTCAAGGAGAAGCCCGGCAACATGCTGCTGGTGATCACCTTGTATTCTCCGGACGAAACCTACGACGCGCTGTTTCTGTCCAACTACATCAACAACTACGTCAAGGATGAGATCAGCCGCATTCCCGGCGTCGCCGACGTGCAGATCCTCGGCGACATGACCTTCGGCATGCGGATCTGGCTCGATCCGGAACGGCTGGCGGCGCGTTCGCTCACCGTCGCCGACGCGATCGCGGCGGTCCAGTCCCAGAACTCCCCGGTCGCGGCCGGGAGCTTCGGCGCGATGCCTTCGCCGGACGACCAGGTCAACCGGTTCACGGTCCAGACCAAGGGCTACCTGACCAGCGTCGCGGAATTCGCCGACATCGTGATCAAGGCGCTGCCCAACGGCGAGGTGGTCAAGCTCGGCGACGTCGCCCGGATCGAGCGCGGCTCCGCCAGCTACGATACCGTCGGCAAGCTCGACGGCAAACCGTCGTCGCTGCTGGCGGTCTACCAGCTCAACGACGCCAACGGCATCAGCATCGCCGAAGAATGCCGGAAGAAAATGGCGGCGTTGAAGCAGGCTTTCCCGGAGGATCTCGAATTCGGGATCCAATACGACACCACCGACTTCGTCAACGCCTCGATTTCGGAGGTGGTGAAGACGCTGTTTGAAGCGTTGATCCTGGTGGTGCTGGTGACCTGGCTCTTTCTGCAGAACTGGCGCGACACGCTGGTGCCGGTGGTGGCGATCCCGGTGTCGCTGATCGGGACCTTCGCGGTGATGCTGGCGATCGGCTATTCGATCAACCTGATTACTCTGTTCGCGCTGATTCTGGCGATCGGGGTGGTGGTCGACGACGCCATCGTGGTGGTCGAAAACGTCAACCGGCTGATGAACGACGAAAAGATGTCGCCGCGCGAAGCGACTTTGCGCTCGATGGAGGAGGTCACCGGCCCGGTGATCGCCACCACTTCGGTGCTGCTGGCGATGTTCGTGCCGGTGTGTTTCATGGCCGGCATCACCGGTGAAATGTACCGCCAG
>JAVBSD010000020.1:0-6861 GCA_031547325.1 Victivallaceae bacterium
TGAAGGCGCGCAGCTACGCCAACCCCAAGGTCGATTTTTATCCCGAGGTGCCGGAGAACTATTCGGAGCTGATCCGTTCCGCGCCGCCCCGGTAAGAGTTTGTCCCGCATGTCACTGCGGAGCGATCATAACGGATGAAAAAAAGCGACTGGGAAAAATTTCTGCTTCAAACCGGCTACTATTTCCGGCAAGACCAATTTGCCGGCGCCAACAGCATCGCCGAGACCTTTGCCGCCGGGAACGTCAGCGACCAATATCTGATGCTGGAGGCTCCCACCGGCAGCGGCAAAACGCTGATGTACCTCGGCGTCGCCGCCATCGAACACCACCGGCTGCTGATCGCCACCTCCGGGAAATTGCTCCAACAGCAGCTCGCGAACGCCTGGCGTCGCATTTCGGGTGAAGAAGCGGCCGTCGTCAAGGGACGTTCCAACTACATTTGCCCCAACATGGTCGATCTCTTCGCCGGCAAGCTCGCGCCGGATGCTCCGCACGCCGCGGCGTTGCGGCGGTTGCGGGAATTTCTGGCGCAGACCCGGGAGCGCGACGCCACCGTCCTGGCCGCCGAACTCCAATGGCCGCGGGAATGCGAGCACTTCATCCGCCACAACCTGGCCGCCGACTCCGCACTTTGCCTCGACGGCGAATGCGGCCATGCCGCGCCATGCGTCTACGACGCGCTGCTGGCCGAGGCCGAAACCCGGCAGTTGGTCATCACCAACCACCACGCCTTCCTGACCATCGCCGGCCACAATCCGAATGCAACGGAAAGAATTTTCTTCGGGCGCAAACTGGTCGTGGACGAAGCGCACGACCTGCCCGACGCCGCCATTTCCGTGCTGACCTCCCAGGTCGGAACCGCAGCGCTGAGCCGGCTGATCGACGACATCGGCGAACTCTTCGGCGAGGGCTCCAACGACGCGGAGCTGGTCCGCAACCTCAGTTATATGCTGCGGGCGCTGACGCATTTGCGGCAGACCCTGAACGACATCAGCTGTGCCGGAGACTGCCGGATCTTCGAGTCGCTCGATGAGGTCCACCGGATTTTCAAAACCGACATCGCGCAGCTGGCCGATACGAAATCAAAGCTCAAGATCAGCCGGGAAGCGCAATTGCTGCCCGTCAAACTGCGGAACCTGATCCGCCGTTACGAAGCCGTCTGCAATGAAATATGCGGCAGCTTCGCGCCGGGCGACGCCGCGCCACCGGACGAAACCAGTAACGCGGCTTGCCTTGCGAGCTTTTTCCGCGCCGTCATGTCGCAACACGGCCAACCGGGCGAGGCGAACGATTTCGTCTATTATCTGCAGCGCAACCCGGAGAGCAAAGCCCGCGAGCTCAAGCGCTCGTTCGTCAATCCCCGGAACATCCTCGGCGCCGTCTGGCTTTTTTTTCCCGGCACGGCGCTGGTTTCCGCCACCCTGGCCCTCCCCGCCGCTTCGCCGCAAAACGAATTCGACTGGAGCGCCGGAGAGCTCGGCCTCACCTACCTCGACGGCGGGTACCGCTTTCGCAAGTTGCCGAGCCCGTTCGACCTGGCACGGCAGCGCAAGGTTTTC
This sequence comes from Victivallaceae bacterium, assembly GCA_031547325.1. Lineage (GTDB taxonomy): Bacteria > Verrucomicrobiota > Lentisphaeria > Victivallales > Victivallaceae > JAVBQJ01. The sequence goes on from JAVBSD010000020.1 coordinate 1,560, forward strand.
ATCGCCTCGCCCCAGTCCGCTTTCGTCCGGCCCTCGCGGGTCACGCCGGAGCCGTATCTCAAGGCCTGCATCGAGCTGACCGGCAAGCTGATCCGCGCTTTTCAGGGGCGCACGCTCTCCCTCTACACCGCCGCCCAACGGCTCCGCGGCGCGGGCTGGGTGCTGGAACGGCTTTTCGCCGAATTGCCCGTCTGCACGCTGTTGATCCAGGACGGAGAAGTCGACAAAGACGCCTTGGCCGAAACCTTCATCGCAAACCATGAAACCGCATTGCTCGGCACCAAAAGTTTTTTTCAGGGCTTCGACGCTCCCGGCCCGACCCTTTCCTGCCTGATTCTCGAAAAAATGCCGTTCAAGCCGCCCGATGATCCGATCCAGCAGGCCCGCTGCCGGAAATTCGGAAAAAATGCCTTTCAGTCCGTCGTTTTGCCGGAAATGCTGATGACGCTGCGCCAGGCGGCGGGGCGGCTGATCCGCAGCACGGACGACCGCGGAATCTTCGTCCTCGCCGACCCCAAATGCCTGATGCCGGAGACCTCCTACGGCCGGGCGGCGCTGGAAGCGCTGGAGCTGTCCGACGACGGCTCCTATCACACCTTCGCCGACGCGGATGAGCTGCTGGCCCACGACGGCTTGAAGGAGTTGCCGCTGGAGCTGGACTCCGCCGGCGACGTCGACGCGGTCTATGCCGGCATCTGGGAGGAATTTCGCCAGACCGGGCTGTTCCGCCGGATCACCGGCCTCAACACGCTGGAGGACATTCTGGCCCAATTCGGAGTCGAAGAGCTTTTTCCGTGGCAGGAAGAGGTCATCGGCGACATCCTCAACAGCGAGACCGGCGAGCACCTGATCGTCTACCCGGCGGGCAGCGGCAAATCGCTGACCTATCAAATTCCCGCGCTGGTGCGGGACCGGGGGCTGACGCTGGTGGTGTCGCCATTGGTGTCGCTGATGTTCGACCAACTGCAGGCGCTACGACAAAAGGGCTTCGACGCGCAGTGCGCCATGCTCTCCGGCGGCATGGCCGAAGCGGAACACAACGCGGTCCGTCAAAGCGCCGCCCAAGGGAAGCTCCGGTTGCTTTACGTGACGCCGGAGCGGCTGTGCGGCAATTTTCTGGAGTTTTTGAAAACCCGGGTCCCGGGCGGCGTCCGGCTGATGGTGATCGACGAAGCCCATATGATCTGCGAAGCGGGACCGAACTTCCGCCCGCTGTATTTCGAACTTTCCGGCGTCCGGAAGGAGCTCGGCGACCCGCAGCTGCTGTTGACCACCGCGACCGCCGGCAAAAGCATCATCGACGACATCTGCCAACGCTTCGGCCTCGATCCGCAGCAGGTCAGGCGCGAATCGGTGGTCCGCAAAGGCGTCCGGATCAAGGTCGGGACGGCCGATCGGATCGAACAGCATTATACGCGAGCCGAGTCCTTCGTCCGGCGCGCCGACGGCCGCCCGGTCCTGATTTACGCCCAGACCGTCGAATATGCCGAAAGCCTGAGGGAGCATTTGTCGCAGCAGGTTCCCGGCGTCCGCGTCTATCACGCGAAGCTGCCCGGCGAACGGCGCAGCGAAAACCATCTCGCCTTTCTGACCAACACCGCCCAGGTGATGATCGCGACCAAAGCCTACGGCATGGGCATCGACAAACCGGACATCTGGGGCGTGCTCTTCAACAACATTCCGGATTCGCTGGAGGAATTCGTGCAGGGCTTCGGCCGGATCTGCCGGAGCCGGCAACTGCTGGATTTCTACTGCGCCCAGGGCCCCGAAGAGACCGTCCAGGTCGAAATGACCTACAGCAGCCGGGACTACGACCATGCCGGCGAGTGGTTCATCGAGAAGAGTTTTCGCGAAACCCTGGAAGCCGGACAGAAGCAGATCGAAAAACTTTCCCGGCAGAACAACCCATCCGAACTCGAAGTCGACGTCCGCGAAGACAGCAATGCCTTCAGAAACACCTGGATCGTCCTGAGTTTCCTGAAGAAAAACCGTTATCTCGACGACTTCCGTTTCGACTGGGCCGACACCCGCTTCCGGCTCGCCGGCCTCAAGCTCAACGCCCGCAACCGCGGCGCGGCCATCAAAGCATTTTCCGACGAGCAAACGCTCCTCAGGCTCCGCAAAACCGCCGCGCTGGAGTCCGTGAAAGACTTCTGCCTGGCCTCGGGCTGCCGGAACGCCTATCTGCAAACCTACTTCGACGAGACCGCACGGCCGGAAAATTGCTGTCTGTGCGACCGCTGCCCCCAGCCGGATATGGACCGCCACCGTGCCTACTTCCAAAAGATCGGCGAAGCGATGGCGGCGGCCCGGCGCATTCTCTACTGCGACGGGCTGTTCACCGGGAGCGACGAGGAATTCTACCGGGAGTTCGAACGGGGCGGGGAGCTGCAAGGCGACCAGTTTTCCGCCCATCTCGGCAACCTCGAACGCAACCACAGCCAGACCGGCATGGCCGCCTCCGACTACCTGGTCATGCGTCTGATGCTCGATCTGAACCGGAAATACACCGACTGCCCGCATACGCGCTGGTCGAAAATCCCCGAACTCTGCGCGGCGTGGAAGCTGCTCGAAACGACGCTCAACCGCCTGCCCGCTCCGGAGGACCGCGAACGGTCGCGGCGGCGGGTCGCCGCCTGCCTGCCGGAACTCCAGCCGGAATTGGAGGGCGAAACGGAAAATTTCGAACGTTTTCACCGCCTGGCGTCGGCCTTTCCCCGCGCCCCCTATCCGTCCTTTGCCTCATCCGGCGGCGAGCCCGGACCGCCGGATGAATTGCGCCGCGCCGCGACAAAATTCAGACACACATTCGGCAATCAGCCCGAACTGGAATCCTTTCTCACCCTTTTCGTTCCCGATCCCGCCGCGCCTCCGGCGGTCCGCCAAATCGACCGGCTGCTGGCGGCCACGGAAATCCCGCCGGGCCTCGGCTGGCTGGAGTGGAGCGGAGCGCTCGCCACGGTCGGCAAGCTCCGGCGCGATTTCCGAACCTTCAGAGAAACGACGGCGAACGACCTGACCTTTCTGGCAGGCTATCTCGCTTCACTGTCGCGCCTGCCGGAGCCGCTGGCGCTGCGGTTGCGCCAGGTCGTCGCCCAATCCGCCCTGCCGGGGGAAATCCTCGCCATCGCCGACGGCGGCGACCCCATGCGCACGCTGCTCGAAAAGATGGCCGCGTCACCCGGCGAAGTCTCCCCCGACACGCCGCTATTATCGCCCCTGCCCGTCCTGCGCTCCTGGCTGGACACGCGCCGCCGGGAACTCCCCAAGCCCCGCGCCGTCGACGTTTCCGCAGCGCCGACGCCCCCGAAGCCCCGCCCGGCCGCCGTGCCGAAGTCCGCGAAAGACATCGACGGAACCGCCCGGCGCGCTCTCTACCGCGACGGTCTGTTCACCGGGAGCAACGAGGAATTCCGCCGGGAATTCGAACGCGCCGCGAAGCTGGGGGGCGCCCCATTTTCCGCCCATCTCGACAGCCTCGACCGCAACCACCTCCAGACCGGCATGCCCGCCTCCGACTTCCTGATCATGCGCCTGATGCTCGAATTGAACCGGAAATACGCCGACTGCCCGCGCACGCCCTGGCCGGAAATCCCCGAACTCTGCGCGGCGTGGAAGCGGCTCGAAACGGCGAGCGGCCGCCTGCCCGCCGGAGAGAACCGCGAACGGTCGCGGCGGCGGGCCGCCGCCTGCCTGTTCACCCTCCAATCGGCGCTGGAGGGCGAAACGGAAAATTTCGAACGCTTTCACCGCCTGGCGTCGTCCTTTCCACGCGCCCCCTATCCGCCTTTTTCCTCATCCGGCGGCGAGCCCGAACCGCCGATTGCATTGCGCCGCGCCGCGGACAAATTCACCTCCGTATTCGGCAACCGGTCCGAACTGGACAACTTTCTCACCCTTTTCGCCCCCCATCCAGACTCCCCTCCGGCGCACCGGGAAATCGACCGGCTGCTGACAGCCGTGGAGATCCCGCCGGAGCTCGGCTGGCGGGAATGGAGCGGCGCGCTCGCCGCGGTCGGCAAGCTCCGGCGCGATTTCCGCACCTTCACAAGAGCGACGGCGGACGACTTGGAATTTCTGAGAGACTATCTCGCTTCGCTGTCGCGCCTGCCGGAACCGTGGGCGCTGCGGTTGCGCCAGCCCGTCGCCCAATCCGCCCTGCCGGGGGAAATCCTCGCCATCGCCGACGGCGGCGAACCCATGCGCAAGCTGCTCGAAAAGATGGCGGCGTCACCCGGCGAAGTCTCCCCCGACACGCCGCTATTGTCGTCCCTGCCCGTCCTGCGCTCCCGGCTGGACACGCGCCGCCGGGAGCTCCCCAAGCCCCGACACGACGCCGGCATCTCCGAAGAGCAGATGATCCAGAGGCTCCGCATAGCCGCCGAGATGGAGTACACACGCGACCTCGGCCACCCCCCGGACCGCCGGACCGCCTACCCGCAAATCGACTTGGACGAAACCGCCCGGCGCGCGCTCTACCGCAACGGCATGTTCACCGGGAGCGACGAGGAGTTTCGCCGGGAATTCAAACGCGCCGCGCAGCTGGAAGACGACAAGTTTTCCGCCCACCTCAACGATCTCGAACGCAACCACCTCCAGGCCGGCATGCCCGCCTCCGACTACCTGGTCATGCGCCTGATGCTCGATCTGAACCGGAAATATTCCACCTGCCCGCGCACGCCCTGGCCGGAAATCCCCGAACTCTGCGCGGCGTGGAAGCTGCTCGAAACGGCGCTCGACCGCCTGCCCGCCGGGGAGGCCCGCGAACGGTCGCGGCGGCGGGCCGCCGCCTGCCTGCCCGGGATCCAGCCGGAGCTGGAGGGCAAAACGGAAAATTTCGAACACTTTCACCGCCTGGTATCGGCCTTTCCCCGCGCCCCCTATCCGTCCTTTTCCTCGTCCGGCGGCGAGCCCGAGCCGCTGGTTGCGCTACGCCGTGCCGCGACAAAATTCAGACACACATTCGGCAATCAGCCCGAACTGGAATCCTTTCTCACCCTTTTCGCTCCCGACCCCGCCGCGCCTCCGGCGGTCCGGCAAATCGACCGGCTGCTGGCGACCACGGAAATCCCGCCGGGCCTCGGGTGGCTGGAGTGGAGCGGAGCGCTCGCCACGGTCGGCAAGCTCCGGCGCGATTTCCGAACCTTCAGTGAAGCGACGACGAACGACCTGACCTTTCTGGCAGGCTATCTCGCTTCACTGTCGCGCCTGCCGGAACCGCTGGCGCTGCGGTTGCGCCAGGTCGCCGATCGCGCCATGCCGCGGGAACTGATCCAAATCGGCGGCGGCGGCGAACCCATGC
>JAVBSD010000185.1:0-3023 GCA_031547325.1 Victivallaceae bacterium
TTGCATTGCGCAAGAGTTGATTAAGTGCATACCAACGCATTTGCAATTCATGGTTTTCTAGTATACATTCGTAGTGATCGATATAGGAGCCTCATACCATGAACCGTACAGATTCCCTCTACCGGCGCGCCCGGACCATCATCCCCGGCGGCACCCAGTTGCTGAGCAAACGGCCCGAAATGATGGCCCCCGAAGTCTGGCCGCCCTATTACCGTCAAGCCGCCGGCTGCCGCGTCACCGACCTCGACGGCAACGAATACATCGATTTCACCACCAACGGCATCGGCTCCTGCCTGCTCGGTTACGCCCACCCCGAAATCAATGAGGCGGCGGCGCGGGCGCTGCGCGACGGCGCAATGGCCTCCCTCAACCCGCCGGAAGAAGTCGAACTCGCCGAAATGCTGCTCGAACTCCACCCGTGGGCCGGCGGCGTGCGCTTCGGCCGCTGCGGCGGCGAAAGCACCGCCATCGCCGTCCGCATCGCCCGCGCCCATACCCGCCGCGACCGGATCGCCATCTGCGGCTACCACGGCTGGAGCGACTGGTACATCGCCGCCAACCTCGGCGATCCCGACAATCTCAAGGGAATGCACCTGGCCGGCCTCGACGCCGACGGCGTGCCGTCGCAGCTGGCCGGCACCACGCTGCCCTTCAATTACGGCGACCTGGAACAGTTCGAAGCATTGCTCGAACGCCACGGCGACCAACTGGCCTGCGTGGTCATGGAACCCGTGCGCCACCACGCGCCGCCGCCGGGCTTCCTCGAACACATCCGCCGCCGGACCAGGGAACGCGGCATCGTGCTCATCTATGACGAAATCACCATCGGCTTCCGGCTGGTCCACGGCGGTTCGCACCTCCGGCTCGGCGTCACCCCGGACATCGCCGTCTTCGCCAAGGCGCTCGGCAACGGCCACCCGATCGGCGCGGTGGTCGGCGACGCGACCGTGATGGCGGCGGCGCAGCGCTCCTTCATCAGCAGCACCTACTGGACCGAACGCATCGGACCCGCCGCGGCGGTGGCGACGCTCAAGGCGCTGCGGAAATACGACGTCGCGGCCAGGGTCAACGCCTATGGCATGAAGTTCTTCGCCGAACTCCAGGCCAGGGCCGCCGCCGCCGGCGTCGAAATCAAAATCGGCAGCGAATACGGCTGCCTGGCCGCCTTTTCCTTCACCGGGCCCCAGGCCAACGCGGTGCGGACGCTCTTCTCCACGCTGATGCTGAAGGAAGGCTTCCTCGCCGGCTGCGGCTTTTACCCGACCCTGGCCCACGGCGACGCCGAACTCGCGGCCTGCGCCGCCGCGCTGGACCGGGTCCTGCCGCAATTGGCCGACGCCATCGCCGCCGGGGATGTCGAAACGCGGCTGGCCGGACCGCCGGCGCACACCGGATTTCAGCGGCTGAACTGAAAATTCCGGCTTCGGCGCTGTACTTATGCCGTTTGAAGGTGTATAGTATTCCGGGGAGAAATAGTTCCCCCCGGAATACGGAGCAGCAATGATTGTCGACGGACCGCTCTCCCGGGAGCGGCAGGCCATTTCCCGTAAAAACTACAATATCTTCAACTCCATCAACGGGTTGAGCTATATGTGCCTCGGGGAGACCGTGATCATCCTCCTGGCGGTGAAGCTGAATTTCCCCGACGCCTTCATCGCCTGCCTGGGTGCGATGCTCTACTTCGGCTACCTCCTGTTGCCTTTGGGGCGCACCGTGACCGCCAGGGTCGGCGCGGCCCGGAGCCAGGCGATCTTCTGGGTGCTGCGCAACTTCGCGGCGCTGGCGGTGGCGGGCTCGGCCGTCGTGGCGCTGACCGCCGGCGCGGCGCCGGCGATGGCGATGCTGCTGGCCGGCGCGTTCATGTTCTACGGCTTTCGCGCCGCCGGGGTGGTGATGTCGCAGCCGCTTTTCGGCGACATCACCGCCGAGGACAACCGGGCCGGATTCCTGGCCACCAACGCCGGGCTGTTCTACGCCGCCGCGCTGGCGGGACTGGCCGTGATCAGTTTGCTCTTGAGATGGAACGATTCGCTGGCGATGCTCTCGGTCATCATCGTGGTCGGCGCGCTGCTCGGCTTCACTTCGTCGCGCTTCCTGCGCAAAATCGACGAAACCAACCGCATCCGCGCCTCGGCCCGGCGGCCGCTGCTGCCCGAACTCGCCCGCGCCTGGCGCAAACCGGTGCTGCGGCGGCTGATCGCCGCCGGATTCGTGGTCAATCTCGGCGTCATCATGCTGGTGCCGAACTCGATGCTGGCGCTGAAGCGCGGGTACGGCGTCGGCGACGGCGACGCGCTCTTTTTCGCGATGGCGCAGATGCTGGCGGCGGCCTTTTTTTCGCTGGTCTCGGGACGGGTGGCGGCGGCGGTCGGCCCGCGGAAGGCGCTGATGATCGCCTACCTGGCGCTGCTGGCGGTGGGCGTCTGGTGGATCGTCGCGCCGGATCAGCTCATATGGCCGTGGGCGATGCTGCCCTTTGTCCTCGCCGGCGCGGCGTCGGTGATCATGAACAATTCGCTGACCCATTACTTTTTGCAGAAGGTCTCGCCGCACAGCCAGGTCGCCTCGTCGATGTTCGTTTCGATGGTCAACGGCTCCGGCGCCTGCCTAGCCGGAATGCTGCTGGCCGGCACGCTGCTGGCGCTCGCCACCGGTTCCGCCGAAGCCGCCGGGCCGGCTTCGCCCGCCGGATACCGGACCTATTTCCTGGCGGCGACGGCGCTCCTGGCCCTCGGGCTGCCGGTCATCGCCCGCCTGCGGCCGCTGCCGCTCGAAAAACGCCGCATCCGCAAAAGCTGGAGCCTGGAAAATTGAGTTCCCGGCTTGACAAACGACAATTCCATACGATAGTACCATAAGAGGTCATCAACTCCGGGGGGGCATATGTCGAAACAAACCGCCGCGATCGGCATCGTCGGACTCGGCGCCATGGGACGCAACCTGGCGTTGAACTTCGCCGACCGCGGCTTCGCCGTGGCGCTGTACAACCGCACCTGGAGCAAGACCGGCGAAGCCGCCGGCGA
>JAVBSD010000013.1:0-3746 GCA_031547325.1 Victivallaceae bacterium
CCGCCGGCGGCAAGATCCTGCAGAGCTTCGTCGGCATCCCCGGACTGATGGCGCGCGACGGCATGGTGCTGAACACGGTGAACTTCCCGGCGCTCAACGGGCTGCGCCCCGAATGCGAACTCGAAGCGCACATCGGGGTCAGGTGTTTCTGTGATTCCACCCATCACGCCTACATCCTGAGCGAAACCGCCGATCTGTCGCCGGACTCGACGGCGATGCTGATCGATTGGAGCGACGGCTTCGGGGTGCTGGTTTCGAGCAACCGCCAGGCGCTCAACTGGCCGGCGGTCTACACCCGGCGCCGCCGCGGCATCTGGAACCTGGGCCACGTCCGCGTCGAAGCCGGCGGCGCACTCTGCCGCTGCGGCAACCGCGGCTGCCTCGAAGCCTACGTCGGCGGCCTGGCCATGCGCGAACGCCATCCCGGACTCGGCTGCGCCTCCGATCGCGAAATGCTGCGCCGGGCGCTCGACGGCGATCCGGCGGTCGCCAAAGTGCTGTGCGATGCGGCCCGGCTGATCGGACGGCAGCTCTACTGGACCATCGAAATCTTCGGCGTCGACACCATCATCGTCTCCGGGGTTTACGGCGGCGCCTTCGGCGTCTACGCCGACGCCTTCCGCGAAGGGCTGGCCGAATTGCATACGCCGGAGGAAATGCTCGAAATCACCGTCGGTGCCGGCAGCGACTCCGAACACAGCTTCACCCGGGGCGCGGCGCTGATGGCGCGGCAATTTTTCTTCTACCCCGACGAACCGCTGGCGCTGCGCGGCCTGGGCCGCATCACCGCGCCGCCGGCGCCCGAACCCAGCCAAACCGGCTCCCGGCACGCCGGACAGCCGTCATGAAAAAAAATCAACCAAGGAGAGTACGGACGATGAAAAAGACAAAAAAATTCACATTGATCGAGCTCCTGGTCGTGATCGCCATCATCGCGATCCTGGCGTCGATGCTGCTGCCGGCGCTGTCCAAGGCGCGGGCGGCGGCGCAGTCGATCAAGTGCGTCAACAATCTCAAGCAGCTCAATCTGCAATGCGTCCTGTGGAGCAACGACCACGACCAGGTGGTGCCGGCGGCGGGCTGGGATTTCAACGCCACCAACAACTATTCCGGCAACGTCTCGGACGGCTACGCCTGGTCGGTCTGCTTCCAGCGCGACGGCTACATCAACTCCTACGCCGAGGTGTCGTGCCCGGCGTCGGCGGCGGTGACCAGCTATTCCCGGGTCGCCTACGGGCGCAACGCCTACCTCGGCTACGCCTACGAAACCAACGGCAAGACGTGGGTGAAGGTCGAGGCGATCAAGAAACCGACCGAAACCATGTACTTCGCCGACAGCAACAATGATCTGCTCGGGGACAGCTGGCTGCTGATTTCCAGCTGGGGCGTCAACTATCTGCCCGCCTATTTGCGCCATCCCCAGAGCAAAGCCAACGTGGCCTGGGCCGACGGCCATGTCGACAATATGAAAAAAGCCGATCTCGAAGGCACCCTGAATTCGGTCGCCTTCTACTACTGGCGGGTTTCCAAGTAAGAGGATGAACATGCGTTTCTTTGCCTGTGCCGTCGCGGCGCTGGCGGCCTGCGCCGCCGCCGCCATGCCGATGATCGTCGAGGAAGGCGTCAGCGAATACCAAATCGCGGTGGCGCCGGAGGCGCCGGAGGTCGAGCGCAACGCCGCCGCCGAGCTCGCCGGGTTCATCGCCGAAGTCTATGGCGCGACCCTGCCGGTGGTGTCGGTCGCCGAGGCCGCGCCGGGCGGCAAGACCATTTACGTCGGGCAGGGGGCGGCGGCGGCGGTTCTCGGCGGCGCGGTTGACTTTTCGGGCTTCGCCGCCGCCGAGACCTTCCGCGCCTCGGTCGGGGAGGAGCTGGTGCTGGCCGGCGGCTCGCCGCGCGGCACGCTGTACAGCGTCTACGATTTCCTTGAGGAGTTCGCCGGGGTGCGTTTTCTGGCCGCGGACTGTACGCTGACGCCGCGGCGCGACGCGCTGGCGCTGCCGCGGGGGACGGCGCGCTACGCGCCGTCCTTCACCCGGCGCGAATGCTACTACCGCGACGTGGTCGGCGGCGGGGAAGCGCGCTGGCGTTTCGCGGCGCGCAAGCGGATGAATGGATTTTTCCAGGAGATCCCCGACGGGTGGGGCGGAGCCGAGAAGATGCTCGGCTTCTGTCACACCTTCGGCCAGTTGATTCACGAAGACCGCTATTTCGCCGCCCACCCCGAATGGTTCAGCATGGACGCCGAGGGGCGGCGGGTCGCCGGCCACCTGCTGGGGCAACTGTGCCTGACCGATCCGGGGCTGCGCGCCGAATTCCTGCTCCGGGCCGGCGACTGGCTGCGCGCCAACTGGCCGGCGCGGCGGTTCATCGCCATCAGCATGAACGATAACGGCGTCTACTGCCGCTGCCCGGAGTGCGCCGCTTCCGATCTCCGGCTGGGTTCGCCGTCGGACACCCTGCTCGAATTCATCAACTTCGTCGCCGAGGGGCTGGAACGGGAATTCCCCGGCGTCCAGGTCGAATCACTGGCCTATCTCTACGCCGCCGAACCGCCGAAAACGGTGCGGCCGCGCCCCAACGTGCTGATCCGGCTGTGTTCGCTGCACGCCGATTTTTCCCAGCCGATCGATTCGGAGGCCAACGCCGTCTTCCGCGACCAGGTGATCGCCTGGGGGCGCATCGCCCCGGGGCAGCTCGGCATCTGGCACTACGTGATCAACTTCGGCAATCCCCTGATCGTCCACCCCAACGTCGGGTTGTTCGCCGGCGACTGGCAATTTTTCCGCGACCACGGGGTGACCTTGAGCTACGCCGAGGGCGACTCCGGCGGGTTGCTCGGCTACATGCGCGAACTCCGGCTGTGGGTGTTGACCGCGGTGGCCTGGAATCCCGACCGCGACGGCGCGGCGCTGATCGCCGAATTCATCGACGCCTTTTACGGGCCGGCGGCTCCGGCGATCGCCGATTTCGTGGCCCTGGTCGACCGCGAAGGCCGCCGCGGCGCGGCCAAAATCGCCTACGAGGAAAAAGACGCCACCGGCTGGTTCCGCCCCGAAGCGGTGATCGAAGGCTACGCCCTCTTCGAGCGCGCCCTGGCCGCCGCCGGCGGCGATCCGGTCCTCCGCGACCGGGTGCTCAAGGCCCGGGTCGGCCTCGACCTGACCTGCCTCGACTGGCGGATCCGCGAGCCCGGCATCCCCGCACTCGAGGGGGCTCCGGCGTCGCGGGAATTGATCGACGGCGTCCAGGCGCTGATCGACGCGCTGCCGGAGCCGATGTACGGCGGGCTCCTCAACCGGTACCGCCGGGCGCTGATCGACGATCCGGCCGCCGATCCGCTGCTGGCGGAGGCGCTCGCCGGCCGCAAGTTCATGGATTTCCAGGAGTTTTTTTACTACAACGGCCGCAAGTACGCCAAACCGGCGGCGGACCCGGCGGCGGCCGAGGGGAGCGCGGTACGTTTCGAGCCGGGCAACGGCGGCCAGTGGGGCGCCGGCATTTTCCTGTGGAAACCGGAGGTCCGCAACTACGTCGACCTCGCCGGCCAACGCCGCTTTTACGCCGCCGTCCGCTGCGAGGGCGCTGCCGCCGGCAAGGTGCTCACGGTCGGCATTTACGACCGGGTGACCCGTGAATTCGGGCTGCTGCGCGAAATCGACGCCTCGGAGTGCGGCGCCGACACCTACAAGCTGATCGATCTCGGGGTTTCCAAAGTCACCAACGACAGCGATTTTTACCTGGAG
>JAVBSD010000160.1:0-9486 GCA_031547325.1 Victivallaceae bacterium
CAGCGAATCAACGCGCTTGTGCGAAATACGTTTGGCGCGAAATACGTTTTGGCGCGAAGCGCGCCAATCAGCGAATCAACGCGCTTGTGCGAAATACGTTTTGGTGCGAAGCGCGTCAATCAGCGAATCAACGCGCTTGTGCGACATACGTTTTTTATTCGCAAGATCCGCTCTTTGATCTTCTCCGACTGTCTTTGAGGAGATTGGTTCGCGGCTGATGCCGCGGCCGGCCCGGCTCCGAGCGGACTTTTTGGGTACGCGTTGCTCCCCCAAAAGTGCGCCATCGCCGACCGGGCGGCTCCGCCCGGCCTCCCGGCCGGGCTTCCTTGCTGTTTCGCCCATTTAGATGGGCGACCAACTTATGCAGTTGGATCGCACCAGGTTGTCCAACCTGGACCCTGGCCTTGCTGCGCGGCGGCCGACTATTTTTTTTTATTTTTTGGGAGAGGGAACGCTCAGTGTCCGTGTCCCGCCTCATAGTAACGGTCGCCGCCCCATTCCACCACAAAATGATGATTGTTTCTCCGCGCCTCGGCACTGTCCCCGCGCCCGCCCGGAATCGTCTCCTCAAAACGATGTTTGGCCACATGGCCGTCAGCATAAAGATAATTCGCCGCGTCCCCATGACGCTTCTTGCTCAGCGACGTTTCCCAATCCGCGATTTCCGACTGCGCGGCGTAACATTGATGATGCAGCGCATGGCTGTCTTCGCCAACTCCGTCGCCCCCGCGTTCCGACAGCAAAATCAACGACGACGCGTTGTTCAAGGTGTCGATGCTGCGGCTGAAGGTGAACATCGCGTTGACGATGTAACTCTGCCGCGTGTCCACTTCGCCGTCGTAGCCGCTCCGCACCGCCGGATCGGCGGGACAGACCAGATACGCCCGCTTCATCCCGTAGTCGTCGAGCGGCTCGAACCACTCCTGCGCCGGATCGAGCTCCCGGGGCGCGTCATAGGTGCCGGCATGTACCGCCGGAAACAAACCGTTGAAATCGGCGGCGTACATCGTAAATGCCAACCCGCTCTGCTTTAAGTTATTAAGGCACTTAGTCGCCTGCGCCGCGGCCCGCGCTTTGGAGAGCGCCGGCAACAGCATGGAAGCGAGGATGGCGATGATCGCGATCACGACCAACAATTCTATCAGGGTAAAATTTCGACGAGTATGCATAAAGAGTCCAAAGCTCCATTTTTTAGTTTGCGCTTGATGAGATTGTGAAGAGAAGGGAGGTCAGGCGCAGGGAGGAGCCCGGGCGGAGGCGAACCATGCCGCGTCGCGGACATGGAGGCCGGCCGGCGAATCGCAGCCGGTTTCGAGGGTGGAAAACTCCGGCATGACGCCGGCTTGGGGAAGCATGGCCGGCAGCAGAACGCCGGCGCAGGCCATGCACATCCCGGAGATCGCGTCGGCGGAGGTGTGGACTCCCGCGGCGTCCCGGACATTGAGAAGCGTTTCCGACGACTCCCGGCAGGCGGAAGAACTCCCGGCGTGCATCAGAGGATGCAGGAATCCCTCGCCGCCGACCAGCAGAAACGCCACCGGCAGCAGAATCGTCCAGAAACGCCGAAAATTCCGCTTTTTACCCATTCGGTCAATATAACGCGGCAGCCCCGGAAATGCAAATCCGTTTTTTAAAAGACCACGCCGGAGGGGCGGAAAATCTTTTTGAAAAAGGTTTTCCCGCCCCTCCGGCCACCTCAAAACACCGCGCCCAGGGAGGTGATGACGGCGGGGGCGGAGAGAGTGTCGGAGGCGGAGGCGCAATCGCGGATGAGGCGGACACGCCCCGAGAGGGCGGGCGCGAAAACGGGACTGCGGACGATGGCGGCTCCGGCGGCGACCGGGACGATCCACGCCGCGAGTTCGACGCCGTCGATTTCGGGAATGAGCGCGATATCGCCGGCGGCGTCCGGGGCGTGGACGCGGATTTCGATGGCGGTCATGTTTTCGACGCGGTGGAACCATTCGAGCGCCGGGTGGGCTTCTTCGAGGCGGTGGACGCGGCCGAGTCGGCCGTCCCACAGCAGCGGTCCGGCGGCGATTTGGCGGTCGACGCAGGAATTTCCGCCGGTGCTCGCCGGGATGCCGTCGCTCCAGGTCGACTTGCTGTAAATATAGTACATCCCGGTATCGGTGGCGTAGTAGACGCACGCGGGCATGAACGCGTTGGTGCGGTTGGCGAGGAGGCCGAAGTTGTCGATCCGGAAGCCGGAACCGGAGGGAATGCGCCTGGCGGCGCTCCACGCCGCGTCGCCGCGCGCCGTGCGCCAGAAGCGGTCGTTGGCCTCCTGTTCGAAGTGCCAGCCGCCGCTCCCGTCGAAGCTGAACTGCATTTGTTCGGCGGTGCGCCCCAGGGCAGTGACCGCGGCGTAATCGAGGTGCTCCGGCGTCACCGATTCGGGCGAGCCGGCGGTGAAATCCGGAGTCGCCACCGGAATGAATTCGCATTGACCGAGAATGCCCGGCAGCGCGCCGGGGTCGCCGCCGGGATAGGCGAGCAGCCGCAAGGTGAAATCGCGGGTTCCGTCGAGCTGCGTCGCCCGGTTGAATTCTTCGGTATCGGTGCGGACCCGGAAACTGATTTCGCCGGCCGCCGGGTCGGCGTCGACCAGGTCGTCCCAGTCGCCGGGCAGGTTGACTTCATCGGAGATGAACATCACCAGCCCGGAACGGTTTTCGCTGGCGGCGAGGCGCAGCGCCAGGCCGGAATCGAGCGGCCGGGGCGCGACGGTGATCGCGCCGTCGCTTTCGCCGAGGCGCAGCATGACGCAATGGATCAGCAGTTGTTCGCCGGCATAGAGCCGCGGCAGGTCGCCCGGGTCGAGCTCCAATCCGGCGGCGGTGACCGGACGCCCCGAACGGTCGAAGTACAGTTTGATGATTTTCCGGTTCACGCGCATCTTCCTTTCACGGTGCGGCGGGCCGAATTGATTCCGGTCCTCCGACCACGAAAAGTAATGTCGCGCCGGTCAATGCACATCGTTGGTGCTCAGCGGATTGTCTCCTCGGCGAAGCGCCGGTGCAGCGCTTTGTCGCCGTAGGGGTCGGGAGCGCCGCCGGCGAGCTCCTCCGGCGAATAGCCCGAAGCGATGCTTTCGACGACGATTCCGGCCTTGGCCGCGTCGCGCCGGAAGCCGATCCGCCAGGTGCGGCAGGCCAGAATCCAGCGGTCGGCGGCGGGGTCGGCGCATTCCAGGCGCTGCCGCGCCGGATCGAGCTCCAGCGTCGCGAGCTGGGTGCGGCAGACCCGTTCGAGGTCGACCGCGCCGCAATCGGCCAGGCGGCGCATCGTTTCGAGCACGCCGGGCGCGAATTCGAGCGTCCGGCACACCGCCGGCACGCGGGCGCGCCAGCCGGTCGCGGCGCCGGGAAAGGCGTCGGCGTCGGGAATGTAAGGCTTGATATCCAGCACCGGGGTGCCGTCGAGCATGTCGAATTCGGCGATGTCGAGGCGCAGTCCGTCGACGCCGAGCAACCGCACCGCCGAAATGCCGATCGGATTGGGCCGGTGCGGCGAACGGGTGGCAAAGACGCCGTACCGCCGCTTGGGTTCCGCCACCGGCGGCTGCACCTTGGGCCGCCAGCCGGAGGCGCGGTCGAAGAGAAAGATCACCCAGATGCGCTCGAAGCCGGCCAGGTCGGCCGCCGCCGCCTCGAAATTGCGGTGCGGCTCCAGTTCGATGCGGCCGGTTTCGGTCGCCAGGCAGCCCTGGCGCGGCGCTTCATAGGGATAATTCCCACCGCCCCTGACATGGCCGATCGGCGTGAATTCCATCACCGGCAGATCGCCATCGCCCCCGGCAGGGTCAGCCGGTGGCCGGTGTCGGTCAGGGCCCCCGTCCCGGGTTCGTAGTCGAAAAATGTCACCGCGCCGGTGCGTTCGCAGGCCGCCAGGAACCTCCTGCCGTCGGGCATGAAGTTGATGTCGCGCGGTCCCCCGCCGCCGGCGGCGGTCCACCCCGCCGGCGTCAGCAGGCCGTCCGCGCCGACCGCGAACCGGGCGATCGAATCGGCGCCGCGGTTGGAAACGAACAGATGGCGTTCGTCCGGCGCCAGGCGGATCGCCGCGGTGGTGTTGATCCCGTCGAAGTTTTCGGGGAGGGTGGTCAGGGTCTGGAGGTGGCGCGGCTCCCCGCCCCGCCAGGCGAATACCTGCGCCGTGTTGGCGAGCTCGTCGACCAGGTAGGCCCGGCTGCCGGCGGCGTTGAAAATCAGGTGGCGCGGCCCGGAGCCCGGCGGCGCGACCGCGACGTCGTGCCGGCTCCCGCCGGCCAGGCTGTGAAAATGAATGACGTCGCAGCCGAGGTCGACCACCGCCAGGCGGTCGCCTTCCGGGGTCAGCACGGTGCAGTGGGGATGGGAGGATTGCTGGCGTTCGGGGTGCGGTCCCCGTCCGGCGTAGGCGAAGCCGTCGAGCCGCCCGGCCAGGCTGCCGTCGGCGGCCAGCGCAAAACAGGCGACCGACCCGCCGCCGTAATTGGCCACCCACAGCCGCCGTCCCTCCGGATCGGCGGCCATGTGGCAGGCGAAGGCGCCGCCGGTCGGCAGCCGGTTGAGCAAGGTCAGTTCCCCTTCATCCCCGGCCCGGTACGCCGCCGCCTGCCCCTCGTCGGCGTCGACGACGGCGTAGAGGGTGCGGCGGTCCGGGCTCCAGCCGAGGTACGACACCATCCTGAGCGGGTTGAAGCCGAGGATTTCCGGGGCGCGTCCCGCGCTCCAGCGGCAGCGGTAGATGCCGCCCGGGTCGCTGTCGGCGAAGGCGGCGATGTAAAATACCGGATTCATATGTCCCCCCTGAAATGGCATTCGGCCAGGTGATCGTTGACATAGCCGACCGCCTGCAGATAGGCGTAGCAGATGGTCGTGCCGAAGAATTTGAAGCCGCGTTTTTTGAGGTCGGCGGCAATGGCGTCGGAGAGCGGCGTCGAGGCCGGCACCCGGTCGGGGCCGGCCGGGCGGTTGACCACCGGTTTGCCGCCGGGCAGGAAGCCGCACAGATAGTTTCGGAAGCTGCCGAACTCGCGCTGCAGGTCGAGGAAGATTCGGGCGTTGGAGATCGCCGCCAGGATTTTGGCGCGGTTGCGGATGATGCCGGAATCCTGCATCAGGCGCTCGACCTCTTCGCCGGTGAAGGCCGCGACCCTGGCGGCGTCGAATCCGGCGAAGGCGCGGCGGTAGCCGTCGCGGCGGCGCAGGATGGTGATCCAGCTCAATCCGGCCTGGGCGCTCTCCAGGATCAGGAATTCGAACAATTTGCGGTCGTCGCCGGTCTCGCGTCCCCACTCTTCATCGTGGTAACGTTTGTATAACGGGTCGTCGCCGCACCAGGGACAGCGGATGACTTCTTGTTTCATGGAAAAACCTCCGAAAAGGATAATGTAACCGCGAAACCGCCGTCCCGCACCAGGCGACACCGGAAAAATCCGGGAAAAATCGCGGTAAGAACGGGCAAATCATTTGCATAAAACACCAGATGGAGTTACATTAAATATTCTTGTATGACAACATAACACGGGAGTTATAAAATGTACGCGATTATCAAAACCGGCGGCAAGCAGTACAAAGTCAAAGCCGACGACATGGTCGAGATCGAAAAGCTCGAAATCGAAGTCGGCGGCAAGATCACCTTCGACCAGGTTCTGGCGATCGGTGAGGAAGGCGCTTCGCTGAAGGTCGGTTCCCCGCTGGTCGAGGGCGCCAGGGTCGAGGCCGAGGTCGTCGATCAGTTCCGCGCCAAGAAGGTCTGGGCCTTCAAGATGAAGCGCCGCAAGAGCTACCGCCGGACCATCGGCCACCGCCAGAACCTGACCCGGGTCAAAATCGTCGCGATCCAGGGTTGACGGTCCGGGAGGGCATGCCATGCATTACGACGCCAACCGCGCTCTGATCGCGAGCGAAATCCCCGGGCTGCCGCTGTTGAACCGCGGCAAGGTGCGCGATATTTACGATCTCGGCGACGCGCTGTTGTTCATCGCCACCGACCGGATCAGCGCCTTCGACGTGGTCATGCCCAACGGCGTGCCGAACAAGGGGCGGGTGCTGACCCAGATTTCGCTTTTCTGGTTCGAACTGATGCAGTGGATGCCCAACCACCTGATTTCCGCCGACGTCGCCACCCGGCCCGAACTGGCGTCCTACCGGGCCGACCTGCAGGGCCGTTCGATGATCGTTAAAAAGGCCAAAGTCCTGCCGGTCGAATGCATCGTCCGCGGCTACCTGGTCGGCAGCGGGTGGAAGGATTACCGGGAAACCGGCGTCGTCTCCGGCATCCGGCTGCGCGACGGCTACCGCCAGGCCGAAAAGCTTGACGAACCGTTGTTCACCCCGTCGACCAAGGCCGACTTGGGCGCGCACGACGAAGCGATCAGCTTCGACGCCACCGCCGAGCTGGTCGGCAGCGGAATCGCCCGGCAGCTCCGGGAGCTGTCGCTCAAGATTTATTCGACCGCCCGCGATTATGCGGAAACCCGCGGCATCATCCTGGCCGACACCAAGTTCGAGTTCGGCATGATCGGCGATGAGGTCACTCTGGTCGACGAAGTGCTGACGCCGGATTCGAGCCGTTTCTGGCCGGCCGACCAATACCGGGTCGGGACCAGTCCGGTCAGTTTGGACAAGCAGTATGTCCGCGACTACCTGGAGACCTTGAACTGGAACAAACAGGCGCCGGGACCGGAATTGCCGGCCGAGGTCGTCGCCAGGACCGCCGACAAGTATCTCGAAGCATACAAAGTACTGACCGGACGAGATTTGTAATTCGTTCGGCAAGAGACGGGCCCCGAACGACTGAATTCAGTCGCCCGGGGCCCGATTTTTTTTGTCAAGTTATTTGCGCTTGTGTTCGACGAATTCTTCGATGGAGAGGCCGGCGACGGCTTCCTGGAATTCGGCGAAGCCTTCGGGATCGCTTTCGACGGCGAAGGCGACCAGCTCTTCGCCGGTTTGCCCGTCGATGATCGCGGCGGCTTCCTCCTGGTCGATCTCCTGGCTGTCGAGCCAGAGCAAGGCGGCGATGACGTCGCGGGCGGCGGCCTCATCGAGTCCGGCGATGATCCGCAGGAGCGAGCGGTCCATGGTTTCGGAGGAGGCGGTGTCGAAGACCGGAATGCCGTCCTTCGTCGCTTCCGCCTCCTCGGCGTCGAGCTTCTCGATTTCGGCCTCCAGATCGGCGAGTATCTCTTCAAGTGAAACCTCGCGCACCTCGGCTGTGAGGCGTTCCATGAAGGCGGAGTTGGCTTGGAGGGCGGTTTTGATGACCTCGTCGGCCGATTTGCCGTCGAGCCACGCCAGGAATTGCGTCTGACTGTCGAGTTCCGACATCGAGACGCTGATCGCGGCGAGCAATTGGTAGGCGGTCTCTTCGTCGAGCTCCGAAAGAACCGCGTGGGTGCTGACCAGGAAGGCTCTGTACGAACTTCCGTCGAAGAGATCCGTTTGCGCTTCTTCGGCGTCGAGTCCTTCGATTTCGGCCTCCAGTTCGGCGAGGAGCTCTTCGAACGGAGTTTCGCGCAGCATGGCGTCGAGTTCCGCCAGGGCTTCGGGATTGGCTTCGGCGACGGTTTCGGCGACTTCGGCGGGCGATTTGCCGTCGAACCATGCCAGAAAATCCGCCGGATCGTCGAACTCGTCGATCACGACGCCGATCGCGGCGAGCACCCGATAGGCGGTCTCTTCGTCGAGCTCGGGCAGGAGCCGGTGGACGCTGACCATGAAGGCCCGTTCCGAACTTCCGTCGAAGACATTGGTTGGCGTTTCTTCGGCGTCGAGGTTTTCGATTTCGGCTTGCATTTGGGCAAGGAACTCTTCAAGCGGAATTCCGGCGGCGTATGCTTCCAGTCCTTCGGGGTTGGCTTCGGCGGCGGCTTCGATGAGCTCGGCGGGCGACTTGCCGTCGAGCCATTTCAGGAGTTCCGCCTGATCGCCGAGTTCGCCGGTCATGACGATCAGCGCGGCGGCCGCCTGACGGGCGGTCTCCTCGTCGAGCTCGGAAAGGAGCCGGCAGGCGCTGTCCAGGTAGGCCCGTTCGGAAGTGCCGTCGAAGAGATCCGTTTGCGCTTCTTCGGCGTCGGGCTCTTCGATTTCGGCCCGCATACCGGCAAGGATCTCTTCCAGCGGAATCTCGCCGGCGAGTTCTTCCAGGGCTTCGGGATCGGTTTCCTCGGCTTCGGCGATGATTTCGTCGGGCGATTTCCCGTCGAGCCATTCCAGGATTTCCGCCTCGTTGCCGAGTTCGGCGGTCGTGATGTTGACCGCCGCGATCACCCGGCAGGCCGTCTCCTCGTCGAGCTCGGAAAGAATCCGGTAGGCGCTGATCAGGAAGGTCCTTTCCGAAGTGCCGTCGAACATGCCCATTCGCGCGTTTTCGGCAAGTCTTTCGATTTCGGCCTGCGTACCGGCAAGGAGCTCTTCCAGCGAAACCCCGGCGGCGAGTTCTTCCAGGGTTTCGGCATCGGCTTCTTCGGCTTCGGCGATGACTTCGGCGGCCGATTTGCCGTCGAACCATTCCAGGACTTCCGTCTCGCTGCCGAATTCGTCGACTTTGATGCCGATTGCGGTGAACATCCGGCAGGCCGTCTCCTCGTCGAGCCCGGAGAGAATCCTCTGGACACTGAGCAGGAAGGCCCTTTTCGAGCGTCCGTCGAGCACACTCGTTCGCGCCTCTTCGGCGAGTCTTTCGGTGTAGGCCTGTGCCTCGGCAAGAATTTCTTTGAGCGGGAGCTCACGCATCTCGGCGGTATATTTTTCCAGGGCTTCGGGATTGGCTTCGGCTGCCGCCGCGATGACCTCGGCGGCCGATTTGCCGTCGAGCCATTTCTGGAGTTCCGCCTCGTCGCCAAGTTCTTCCTCCTGGATGTTGATCGCGGCCGTTACCCGACAGGCTGTCTCATCGTCGAGCTCCGAAAGAATTTTGTAGGCGCTGGTCCGG
Organism: Victivallaceae bacterium; assembly: GCA_031547325.1. GTDB lineage: Bacteria > Verrucomicrobiota > Lentisphaeria > Victivallales > Victivallaceae > JAVBQJ01. Next base: position 8,926 of record JAVBSD010000160.1, read on the forward strand.
AGGGCTTGCAGCGAACTGCCGTCGAATACATCCGCTTCCGCTTCCGTTTGCGCTTCCGTTTGCGCTTCCGTTTGCGCTCTGTCGAGCGCATTGAGTTCGAATTTCAGCTCATTGAGGCGTTTTTTGAACGGAGTCCGGCGCATTGCGGCGAGGCATTCTTTCAGGCGTTCGGGGTTGCCTTCAACAGCGGCGGCAATGACCTCGGCGGGCGATTTCCCGTCGACCCATTTCAGGATATCTATCTCGCCGTCGAGCTCCCCGTGGGCGGCCATGCCGATCGCGGCATATGCTTGATAGGCCGTTTCCTCATCGAGCTCCGAAAGAATCCGGTGAGCGCTGGCCAGAAGGGCCCGCTGCGAGCTTCCGTCGAATACATCTTCGGCAAACGCCGTCCCGGCGAAGAGTCCAAGCAGCAGAAAGAGCAACAATTTTTTCATGACGGCAACTCCCGATTGCGGTTTTTTCATATAATATCATCGTTGCGGCGGGAAATCAAGCGAAAACGCGGGTCGAGCAAGTGTTCGACCTCGACCCGCTCCAGCGAATGCAGCATCTGCTGCC
>JAVBSD010000372.1:0-17569 GCA_031547325.1 Victivallaceae bacterium
TCGCCGCGATCGTGATCATGCTGTACTTCACCTTGGCCGGCAGCAGAGAGGTCACGTATTGGAACAACCTCAGCAGCGGATATTACTGCGGCACCGATGAAGATTTATATATCTTCATCACGGTGCTGAAGATGGAGGAAACCGGGGGCAGCGTCTTCCGGGAACCGCAATTCAATTATTCATGGCCGAACCATCTGATTTACATGGTCCGCCTGTCCGCCGGCGGGCAAAACGACGGTTCCGTGATCATGGACGACGGCGGATTCCATAACGTGAATTGCGTCGAATACGCACTGTTCCAAAATGTCCCGATCCTGTTCGATTGCCAAAAAATATACCGGCTGGAAGACCGCCGGCTGGTTCCCTGCTCCCTTCACGAGCTGCCCGCCGATCTTCAAAAAGAGGTTGAAATCGCCCGGCGGCACGACAAAAGCACCACCAAAGAGTTCAACCGAAGTCAAGGCGTGGTCGACGAAGGCGCAATTCAGCAGTTCAGTTTTTCCAAAACGGCGAAAAACTTCGACTGGCTGGGCCATCGGTTTACCATCACTGCGGCCAGAACCGGCAACGCCACCGAACTGGTCATATCCGCCGGCGACAGGATGACCGCGCCGATCAAAATCAAAATTCCCGACGACCGCATTCCCTTCGGCCCCCACCGCGATCCGGAACCCGGCTTCGGCCCAATCATCTATACGCCGGGCAGCTTCAGCGAACTGTCTTTGAGGTAAAAAGGTTCGCGGCGGCCGACTATTTTTTTATTTTTGGGGGAGGGAGGCCGAAATCCGGATTCTGCCGGTACGCTTCCTCGATCACCGCCACCTGGCGGCGCACCTGCTCCAACCTGATCTCCCGCTCCCCGCCCTCCTCCGACACCGAATACAAGTTGTCGTAAAATCCGCGCGTCATCACCAGCAACCCGCTCGCCAGCTCCTCCGCCGGCGTCTCCCACGTTTCTTCGACCCACTCCAACGCCTCGCCGCAGAATTTGCGCTCCTCACTCCACGGCCGCCACAATTCATGCTTCGGCGCCCGCGCCGGATCGAAATACTTCCAACGCACCCCCGCCGGCCCCCCGGTCAACCCGCCGCAGGTTCCCTGGATGTTGTATTGCTCCCCCTGCGCATACGCCTGAAAACTGCTGACCTGGATTTCGACGGTCGGCGCGCCATCATCGTACAAGGTCAGCGCGCAGTAGCTTTCGGCGTCGCCGCCGAAGCCGTAATGACAGGTGTCCATCCGGCAGAAAACCCGCGGCGTCCCCTCCCCGAACAACACGATCCCCTGGTCGACCGGATGCGGACCGGTGTTGAAGAGGTTGCCGCCCTGTTCGGCCCGCAGCGTCTGCCAGTCCCAGCGCCTGCCGAAACCGCTCCAGTTGCTGCGGACGGCGATGATCCGCCCCAACACCCCCGACGCGATCACCTCCCGGATTTTACGGAAATACGGATAGAACCGCGAATTCTGAAAGGGAAAGAACAGCCGGCCGGCGTTTTCCGACGCGACCACGATCCGGTCGAAATCGATCACCGTCGCGGCGGTCGGCTTCTCCCCGACCACATTGCAGCCGGCGGCAAACCCCGCCAGCGACGCGGCGACATGCAGCCGGCTCGGCGTCGCGTTGACGAAAAGATCGAAGCCGCCCGCCGCCAGCATCGCGGCGTAATCGTCGTAAACCCGGCAGCCGAACATCCGCGCCGCGTCGTCGCGGCGCTCCGGCAATTGGTCGGCCACCGCGACGACGCGAAAACGCGGGTCGTCCCGAAGATAACGGGCATGAATGTCGCAGCCGCTGCGGCCGAAGCCGCCGATACCGACGGAAATGAAGCTTGACATGATTCGAAGTCCTTATGGTTTACGTATCGCCCTGCCGGAACTGGGGAAAAATCAATCGTTCGAACTCATCCGAAGGGCCGGATTCGAGCAGCCGACCGAGCCAGGCCGCCGCTTCGAGGTAGAGCGCCTCCTCATCCTGCAGGAAACTCGTCACCTCGACGCCCCAGACGGCAGCCGGATAGTCGTCGTCGAAATCGCTGTAGAAAGCCCCGCGCCCCCATTGCGCCCCCGCCGCCAGCCCCCAGCGCATCACCGCGCCGGTGTGGGACAGCGAATCGCCGCCCAGCAGCAACGGCCCTTCGCCGGCGCGCGGCAGCCGTTCTTCGAGCAGCGCGACCTTGCCGGCGAAATCCGCCGGCAGCACCGCGAGATCGTAAAAACGCCCCGCCTCGCGGCAGGCGTCGATGAAGCCGTCGCGCCGGTACCCGGTGACGATCGAATTCGCCGCATTGGCCAGGAAAAACACCCGCGCCTCCGGCAGCCGCGCCAGCCGTTCGGCGGCGATTTGCCGGTACGCCCCCCGGTGATCGGTCGAAACACAGTGAATTCCCGGAATCACCCGGTTGACCGCGACCTGGGGCGTCCGCCCCCGCAATTCGGCGATGATCTCCATCGACTGCCGTTCCGGCCGCACCCACAGCACGCCGTCGTATTCCAGCAGTTTTTCCCACGCCGACCGGCGGGACAAGTCGGCGGGCGAAAAAATTCTGAGCTCGAAATTCCCGGCGCGTTCGTGAAGCCCTCCGCCGCCGACCTGGGCCACCCGCCGCCGCCGGCCCCGGTCCGCCGCGACATAGGTCCCCGACCCGTACCGCCCGGCCACCAGCCCCGAATGCGCCAGCTCGCGGATCGCCCGGTCCAGCGTGGCCCGCGCCACCCCGAACTCACGGGCCAGCTCCGGCCGCGGCGGCAAAGCCGTATCCGCCGGATAGACCCCGGCGCGAATCCGCTTCTCCAACTCCCGCACGATCTCCAGATAAGGCAAGGCACGCATCACAATCTCCAGATCAGGTTGCTTTGTTATATTATAATCAGCCTAGGCTGATTTGTCAAATAAAAAACGGCGGAAAAATCATCATTTTTCCGCCGTCGGCCTCAGATTTGGGGGGTCAGGGTCAGCGACCGGGCGGCGACGCTGTAGCCGTCCGGGGCGACGATCAAGGGGTCCTTGAGCGTCACCCGGAGATAGCAGCGGCCGTCCTCCCCGGCGGCGGTGTCGGCGGCGAGAAATTCCTGCGAACCTTCGCCGCGATACCACAACGGCTTGAGGCTGGTGTCGTTGGTGAAATTGCCCGCCGTCACCGCCGCCGCGCCCAATTGCAGGCTGGCCAGATACCCGAGGCTGAAGGTGCGCCCGCGCAGCTCCGCGGCGCAGCCGGCCGGGGCTTCGACGGCGAAGAGGATTTCGGCCCGCGCCTCGCGCGCTTCGCCGCCGGGACGCAGCGCCACGCCGCCGTCGCACCGCTCCAGCACCGCGTTGTCGAGCCGGATTTCGGCGGCCAGTTCCAGGGTCGCCGGATCGGTGAAGTCGAGGACGGTTTCCGCGTCGAGGACGATGGTCCGGCTCAAGTCGCGCGGCCGGGCCGCCACAATTTCGCCGGCCGGGATCGCGTCGACCCGCTGCAAGGCGGCGACGCCGGACTGGAGCGCCACGTCGCCGGCGAGCCGGCCGGCGATCGCCGGGTCGCGGGAAATCACCAGGACGCGGCCGGCTTCGAGTTCGTCGACGGCCAGGGTCAGCGTCCGGCCGTCGCGTTCGGCCGCGACCGGCGTCACCCGGTCCCAATCGACCCGGCACACGACCGCCGCGTCGAACCACTCCGGCAGCGTCACCGTGACCTTGGCGGCGCGAACCGGCGTAGAGTGAACGAATTTCATCCGGTCCAGCGCGTTGACCCGGACTCGACGGTTGACGATGGTGACGATCAGGCTGTCTTCGCCGGCGAGCAGGGTTTGGCACCACACCTCGTCCGGCCGATCGCAGGAGGCCGCCCGCCACGGATAGGCGACGTTGAGCAGCGCCTTGAGCCGGTCGGCCAGGGCGTTGCCGCGGGCGACGGAGCGCCACAACGGCCCGACCCGGGAGACGCCGATGTAATAGCCGCCCTCGGAGAGGTTGGGGTAACTGGTCCAGTCGATGAAATAGTGCAGCCCTTTCAAGCCGGAGCCGAGGGTGTAATGGACCTGGAGCTCGTTTTCCAGCGGGGTGGTGACCCGCGGGGAATGAGCGGTGTTCAGCGCCGTCCACAGCATCATCTGGGGCGGGCGCGGCGCGACCGCGGCGAGGAGCGTCGAAGCGGTCCGGGCCACCGTTTCGGAATCGTAGCCGTGGAAGATGGTCGGGACATAGCAGTCGTTGAAGGGCAGATCGGGCAACTGCCCGTAGATGTACCAGTTCAGCGGCGCGTAGGTCCGGTCGATCATCAGCGCGGTCAGGTGCGCCGGATCGTGGCGGCGCTGCAGCGCCATCAGCGGCTCGACCTGGCGCATCGCGTTGATCCCGGAGCGTTCCATGTAGGGCAGCCCGGCGGGTTCGCGGGCGTCGGGTTCGTCGACGTTGCCGAGGAAATAGGCGGGGCCGGGCCGGGTCGCGGCGAGCGCTTCGAGCGCCTCCGGGTTGTCCGCCGGCGACAAACGGGCGAAACCGGGGAGCTCGGGAACGGCCGCGCCGCCATGCAGATTGTAAAGGAAATTGAAGCCGGCCCGGCGGTGATCGTCGGGATTGCCGCCGATGATCCCGACCGGGAAGAAATCGTCGCGGACGCGCACCTGTTCGAAGGTCGCGGCCTTTTCGGCCCGCGCTTCGAGGATGAACCAGCCGCCGTAGGCGAGCGGCGCGGCGAGCTCGATCGTCGCCAATGCCGGATTGCCGCCGGCGAACTCCGAATTGCGGATCGCGGCGGCTACCTCCCGCCCGTCGACGGTGAAGCCGGTCAGCTTTCCGGCCCCGCCCAACGCGTCGACGAAGACGGTCAGCCGGTCGCGTTCGGCGTTGAAGCCGACGTAGAGGATGCGGATCGCCTCGGCCATGGCCGGCGCGACGGTCACGCTCGTCCCGTTGAAGCCGACCTCGAACGGCGCGGCGACGGCTTCGCGCAGGCGGATCGCCAGTTGCGCCGTGCCGCCCGGCGGCACCGTTTCGGGGATCGACCGGTGCCAGATCACCGGCCCGGCGTACTCCGGGTGGGTGGTGACTGCATCGATCGGCCGCCCGGCGAAGGTCAGATCGGCGACCCCGATCGCCTCGCCGGTGTCGTTGCGGAAGGCGATCTGCAGGGTCGCGGCGGGCTTGAAGTACCGCGGGAAGAACTGGTTCTGTTCCCCCCAGCCCTCGACCCACTGGAATTCATCGATCTCCAACGGGTAGATGTCGTTGCGCAGCTTGACGCCGGTGATTTCCAGCGCGGCGAGCGCGGCGGCGGCGAACACGAGAATCAGAGCGGCAAAAAATTTCATTGGACCATCTCGACGGTGTAGTTGAGAATTCGAACCGGAACGGCGTTCGGGGTGGCGACGCCGCAGGAGACGGCGAGCTCCCAGCGCAGGAAGACTTCGGAGCAGCCGGCCGGCAGCGGCAGTTCGGCGGTAATCTCCTGCGGACCGTCGACGGCGGCGGCGGGGACGGCGACGGCCGCTTCGGCGCCCGGCGCGCTCAAGGTCAGCTTCAAGTCGCCGCCGTAGTTAACCGCCTGGATCTGAACCGTGGCGGCGACCTTCAACCGGGTTGCGCCCGGCGGCACGGCGACGCGCTGCGCCAGATCGGCCCGGGCGATGTAACCGGCAACGCCGCGCAGGACCACCCCGTACCGGTCCACACTCAACGCCGCCGGCAATTCGGCGTCGACCAGGCTGGCGGCCAGGTGATAACCGGAGAAGTCGTCGTCGAAGCGCCATTGGCCCGGAGCGGTTTCCGCGAGCTCCAGCGCCTGCCGCCGGAAGGTTCCCTCGAAGTCGAAGACGATTTCACGCAGCAGGAATTCGCCCGACGCCTCCAGCGCCATCCCGCCCCCGGCGAAGTTTTCGACCGTCCCCGAAACCTCGCTCGAACCGGCCGGCAGCGCCACGGCTCCCGTCCCGTCCAGACGCAGCACCGCGTCGCGGTCGGTTCGGTAGCGCACGGTCACGGTCATGCTGTCGAGCTTCGCCGACGGCGCGAGCGTCCAGTCGAGCCGCCCGCTTTCGGCGCGCAGCCGCAGCCCCTCCTGCGTCACCTGCCAATGATCAGGCGAGTCGAAGCCGGTCGTGTCGGCGATTTTGAATTCGCCGCCGGAGACGACGCATTGTCCCGTCCCGCCCGGCGGCAGGACCAGCTTCAGCGACTTCTCCGGCCCGGCCGCCTCCGGTAGCGGCGCAGTCGGCATCGCTTTCAAATACCGCACGATGGCGTCGCGGTAAGCGACGAACGCCTCGGGCTTGCCGCTCTCCACGCCGCCGTAATACCAGTGGTTGACGCTCCCGAGGTCGCCGTAAACGGCGAAGACGATCACCGGCAAATCGAAGCTCCGGCACCACTCCATGCGCCGCGTCAGGATGGCCAATTGCTCGTCGATGCTCTTGCCCCGGTAAAATCCCCAGCTTCCGCCCCAGTCGGCGCTCCCCCACACGATGGGAACCACCGGCTTGCCGTACAAGATGAACTTTTCCAGCCTGGCGTAAAACTGTTCGTCGTTGTCGGAATACGCGTCGAAAATCCACCCGTCCGCGCGCAAATCCAGCGTGGGCGGCCACGGCTCGGTCAGCCACTGATAGCATTTGACGCCGTAGGTCCGGCGCAGATATTCCCCCAGCCGGTCCACCTCGGCGACCTGGGTGTTCTCTTCATCCGGGACCACGCCGAGCAGCAGCTCCGGGCAGGTTTGCACGCCGTCCGCCCCGCCGAACCAGGCGTCAATCTGCCGGCAGGCGTTTTCGAACGAGGGGATCTTGCCCGATTCCCCCGGTTGTTTGCCGAAGCGCAACAGCCAGATCACCCGCCGGGGCTCCCCCCGCCCGGCGCAGGCGCGAACCTCGTCCCAGAACGCCTGCTTCGCATCCCGGTCCGGGGCCTCCGACAACCGCAACTGCCCCATCAGCAGCGGCAGGTCGGGCATGCCGGCCAGCCACAACCCGCCGTCGCGCGCGTTCAGAGGAGCCGGTTCGCCGCTCTCCGCCATGACCAGAGTCCCGGCCACAACGGCCGCGACCGACATCAGAATCCGTTTCAGCATCGTCGTCATCCCTCAAAAACCGCACTGCTGGGCTTCGTAAAGCGCGCCGCGAGTGTAGTTGCCGGCGCTGATTCCGGAGTAGGTGGTCACGTAACTGACGAACGCCGACGCCACCTTGCGCCGGACCACGCTGCCGTCGAACTGAGCCGACGGGTAGACGCTCAAACCGTGATTCAATTCCTTGTAACCGACACAGCATCCGGAGACCACGGCGTTGGAGGGATTGATCACCGCCGAGATCTTGTACGGCTCCATGCCGGTTGCGGCGCCCCAGGTGCTGGCCAGTTTGATCCCGACATTATAGGTGCCGCTTTCGCACGGATCCTTCATCGCGTAGCAGGCGTAATAAAGGTGGCTGTGGGAAGCCGGATCGGCCGGGCACCTCAGCAGCGCGGCGTCGGTGGTGTCGAGGTAACCGTGCGTGGCGAGATAGCGCCACCCGAGAGTGGTGACGCCGGTGTGGTCCAGCTGAAAGGCGTTGCTGGGCCCCCACGCCCACACCGCGACGTTGTCGTCGTTGGAGCCGGAATAGATCATCAGCGACAAAGTCAATTGCTTCAGATTGCCGGTGCATTTGGCCATCTGCGCCGCCGCCCGCGCCTTGGACAGGGCCGGCAGCAGCATGCTGGCGAGAATTGCGATGATTGCAATCACAACCAACAATTCAATGAGTGTAAATATTTTCCATCGTGCTTTCATTTCCCGGTCCTTTCAGTGATTCGGGGGTTACCATACTTTTTCGATTCTGCCGTCTCCTTCGAGCCACCGCTGGCGGCCGACGGCAAAATCATTGGCATCGTTCGGGAAAGCGGTCACCTCGACCTCGCGGTAAGGCACCGCGGTGAAGCCGCCGGCTTTGCCGACGCCGCGGGCGATGTCCAGCAGCTGGCTGACCGCCATATCGGCCATCTCGGTCAAGCTCAGGCGGTAGCAGATCACCTCGTCCCACAGGAGCAGGGTCGGCATCTCCCTGACGTCATGGGTAATGACCAGCGGGCGGTAATCTCCCGATCCGCCTTGGAAATAGTTCAGGGCGTTCAACAGGTCTTCGCCGATGACTTCGTCGACGAAGATCAGCACATCCGGACGCTTCTCCGGCGCCAGGTCGAGCAAAGCCCGGGCCCAGTAACGCCCCTCGATCTGGCTGGCGGCGGCGAAAACGAACGCTTTGGCCGCCGGATCGAAGCCGCATTCGTCGACCAGCCGGGGAAAGTCCCGGCAGAGGACCTCCGCGGCGTAACGGCCGACGCTCACCGTGATCGCCGGCCGACGCTTGCCGAGCGCGGCCGCCCGGCGCATCGCCGTCGCCATGAACCCGTCGATGTCCGGCGCGATGCCGCGCCGCCGCTCTTCGGAGGAAATCGTGAGCAACACATAGGGCAGCCCGGCCTGTTTGGCGTCGCCGGGATCGATGTCGAAATCGCACAGATCGATGATCCCGTCGAGCTTGTCGTGCCGGATGGCATATTCCAATCCCGGAAAATCCTCGACGTGGGAGGTGCCGCGCCAATTGACCCCCCGGCGCAGGAAAGTCACCGGCATGCAGCCGTGCAGCACCAGCGCGTTCTGGACATGGGTCGCCATCGAACAATGATAATAGGAGGGCGCCGTACGCAGCGGCGCGGTCACCCCGATGCTGCGCCCGAGGGTGCCGGCCAGGCCGCCCGGGCGGATGTAAGTGCCGACCCGGTTGCGGGTCTCCAGCACGCCGTCCTCGGTCAGCGCGCTGATCGCCCGCATCACCGTGGTGCCGGAGAGGTCGAGCGCCCGGCTCAGGATGTCCTTGCCCGGAATCCGGTCGTTGTCGCCGAGCTGGGCGTCGTGGATGTAGCGGACCACCGCCTGCTTGGCGTATTCCACGGTCTTGCCGAGATTGTTGTTCAAGGTGATGTTCAAAAGATCCCGCTTCCAGAATTGGACCAAATTTGGACCACAACAATATTATAGCGAATTTTTCCGTAAAAGTCAATAGCAATCCGGAAATAATCGCGATATTTTTTCAATGGCGCCGGAATGACCACTTCCGGCGGTGTCTTATGGGAAAAGGAGAGCCGTGACCGAAGCCGACTTCAACCGGGCGATCGACACTTCAAGCCGGATGTGGCAGCTGACCGCGCTGGGCGTGACCGGCAACGCCGCCGACGCCGACGAGGCGGTCCAGGAAGCGCTGATCGCGGCGTGGCGCAAACGCGGCGCCTTCCGCAACGACGCGCAACTGTCGAGCTGGATCTGCCGCATCGTCATCCGGCGCGCCTGCAATCTTTTGCGCCGTCGCCGCCGCGAGGCGGCGCGGCAGGCCGCCTGGCTGGCCAACCGCCGGGAAACCGCCGGCCCGCCGCCGGTTTTGGACGACGAGCTGAAGCTGGCCATGGAGCGGCTGCCCGGCCTCTACCGCGAAACGCTGGAGCTGTTCATCGTCCATGAACTCGATCCGGGGCGGGCCGCCGAGGCCGCCGGATGCGTCGTCAAAACCTTTTACTGGCGGCTCGATAAAGCCCGGAAACTGCTGAAAAAAGAGCTGGAGACCACCTGATGAATCCCATCGACACGTTGTTGCGCCAGGCGGCCGGCCGGCGGCCCGCCGCGGACGGCCTGCGTTCGCCCGACCAAATCAAAGCCGAATTCCGCCGCCGCCGGGCCGCCGAACCGCCGCGCCCGGGCCTGTGGCTGCGCATCGCCGCGGCGGCGGTCGCGGCGCTGATCATTGCCCTGGGCTGGGAGCTTCCGCCGGCGGCGGAGCCGCGTCCGCGTTCCGAAACCGTCGTCAACCTGGCCTGGATCTATTACCATACCCCGGAGGAACATCCATGAATTCCGAACTATGGCTGAAACGCGCCACCTGGCGCCAGGTCGCAACCGTCACCATCCCGCTGGCCGTCATGCCCGCGGCGATTTGGTTCACCTTGTCTTACCCGGAGGCGGCGCAATTTTTCGTCCCGGACCCGACGCCGCCGTTCGCGGCGGCGCTCCGCTTCTCCGGCTGGCTGATCCTGGCGGCGGCGGCGGTCTTTGCGATCGTATACTCGCTGGCCATGTTCTGCTTCCGGGCGGCCGTCCGCAGCCGGCCGCGCCGCCGGGACCGCCTCCGGATTCCGCTCGAAGCGCTGTATGCGCTCTCCGGAATCGGGGCGCTGGTGCTGCTCTTTCTGGCCTGGCCGGTCTGGATGATCCTGGCGGCGGCGCTCCTGTGGCTCGCCGCCGGATGCGCGCTCCGCTGGCGGCTGGCCCGCCAAGCCGGAATCGCCGGATGGCCCCCCTCGGTCTGGCCGGTCGCGGCGCTGCTGGCGTTGCCGCCGGTGCTGGCCTTCGGCGCGATGCGGATTTCCGCCGAATATCATCAAGCGCGCGCCGCCGAACGCCTCGAAGCCATCTACGCCGGCGAGGGCGGCTTCGTCCCCTACAGCGAGATGGCGCGCCTCCTGCCGCCGGTGATCGAGGACGGCGCGGAATACTTTTACCGCTACCTGGAGTGGAAAGAAACGCCCCCGGCGGCGACCGAGGCCCTGAATGCGTACTACACGTCGCCGAGCGACGAGCGCCGCGACGCCATGATCGCCGCCCACGCCGAAATCCTGCCGGTGATCGACAAGCTCGGCGAATTCCCCCAAGCCCGTTTCCGGCGCGACTGGAGCCGGTCCTTCCACGGCATGCTGCTGCCGGAGCTGTCGCATATGCGCGCCCTGGGCCAACTGCAGAAGCTCCGCATGATCGCCGCCGCCGAAGCCGGCGACTTCCAGCTGGCGGAACAATTGTGGCGCGCCCTCGGCAATTACCGCAGCCAACTGAACGAAGATCCCCTGCTGATCAGCGGCCTGGTCGCCATCGCCGTCGAAGGCATCCGTACCGACGGCTTCATGACCTGTCTCAACGATGACGGACCGCTGCCGGAGGAGTGGCTGCGCGCGGTCATCGCCGACGCGCCCCAGGCCGAAGCCGGATTCCGGGCGGCCCACCGCCGCACCATCCACACCGAAATCGCCATCTACCTCGCCACCGACTGGGAGAAGCTGTGCCGGGGCTATGACATCCTCCGGTTCCTGACCTACGATCAAAATATCGACCAGTACGGCCGCTCGCTCTACGCCGATTCGGCCACCTTCCGCAAGTGGTTCGCCGCGGTCAACCTCGACCGCTTTCTGGAAATCACGGCCCCGGCCTACGCCGAGGCCGGATTGGACTGGAACGCCCGCGGCGAGGCGCCGGACGCCGGAAATGAATTGCCCTTTCTCCTGGCCGACACCCTGGGCGACGGCCGGGGGAAAGTCGCCTCCGCCTATTCCAGCATCTACGGCAAGCTGCGCGGCGTCGCGGCGATGGCGGCGCTGGAGCTCTACCGCGACCGGTACGGCGATTATCCCGAATCCCTGGAGGCGCTGGTCCCGGAATTCCTAACCCAAGTCCCGCTCAACCCCTTCGACGGCAAGCCGCTGCGCTATGAAATCCAAATCGGCGGCGGCCCGCGCCGGATCGAAATCACCTGCGACAGCGGACAGCAGCGGCAGCCCCTGCCGCCCGGCGGTTACTCCAACCGCGACACCCTGCTCCGCGTCATCGGCGAAAAAAACGGCGATTTCCCCGAAAATCAATAGCATTCGACGGGAACCGTGATATTGTTCCAATATGCGTAAACCACGGAATGCCGAACAATGGCTGCAGCGCGCCGCCTGGCGGCAGATCGCGGCCGTCACCATCCCGCTGGCCGTCATGCCGACGGCGGTCTGGTTCACGCTGCATTATCCGGCCGCGGCGCGGTTCATCACCCCGGAACAGCCGAAGCCGGTCATCACCTTTTCATTCGAAGCCCTGAGGCTGGCGCCGGAATTCGCGTCGGCGCTCCAACTCGCCGGCCGGCTGGTCCTGGCGGCCGCGGCGATCTTCGCGATCGGCTATGCCCTGGCCATGCTCCGGTTCCGGGCGGCCGTCCGCGAACGGCTGCCGCGCCGGGACCGCGCCCGGCTCGCACTCGAAACACTGCATGTGACCTTCGGACTCGGAGCGCTGGCGTTGCTCTTTATGGCCTGGCCGGCCTGGATGATCCTGGCTGCGGCGTGGCTCGCCGCCGGATGCGCGCTCCAATGGCGGCTGGCCCGCCAAGCCGGACTCGGCCAGCCGCCGCGTTGGACCTGGCCGGTCGCGGCGCTGCTGACGCTGCCGCCGGTGCTGACCTTCGGCGCGATGCGGATCTCCGCCGAATATCATCAAGCGCGCGCCGCCGAACGCCTCGAAGCCATCTACGCCGATTCCGGCGGCTTCATTCCTTTCAGCGAGATGGAGCGTGTGTTGCCGCCCCTGACCGAAAACGGCGCGGAACACCTCTATGCCTACATGGCGTGGCAGGCGGCCACCCCCGCGGCGGGAGAAGCCCTCTATGAATACTATAAATCGCCGGACGGCGAACACCTCGCCGCCATGCTCGCCGCCCACGCCGCCATCCTCCCGGCGCTCGACAGGCTCGGCGAAGCCGCCCAAATACGCTTCCGCCACGATTGGAGCCGGCCCGACTACCGCGAACCGCTGCCGGAGCTGTCGAAGATGCGCGCCATCGCCCAACTGCAGAAGCTCCGCATGATCGCCGCGGCAGCCGACGGCGATTACCAACTGGCGGAACAATTGTGGCGCGCCATCGGCAATTACCGCCGGCAACTGACCGAAGACCCCTACCTGATCAGCGGCCTGGTCGCCATCGCCCTCGAAGCGATCCGCGTCGACGGCTTCATGATCTGCCTCAACGAGCACGGACCGCTGCCGGAGGAGTGGTTGCGCGCGGTCATCGCCGACGCGCCACAGGCCGAAGCCGGGTTCCGGGCGGCCCACCGCCGCAACATCCATACCGAAATCGCCGGTTATATCGCCTCTGAACAGGAAAAGCTGCTCCCCGGATGCGACAGCCGGCTCTACACCGGTTCGGCCACCTTCCGCCAATGGTTCGCCGCGGTCAACCTCGACCGTTTTCTGGAGGTCATGGCTCCGTTCCACGCCGGAGCCGGGCGCGATTTCCCCGACATCGACCGGAGCGCCCGCGAAGACCGGACGGAGGCCGGAAGCGACTTGAGGTTCGCCCTGGCCGACACCATGGTTCATGGTCTGTGGCGCAGCACCTCCGCCTATTCGGCCGTCTACGCCAGACTCCGTTCCGCCGCCGCCATGGCGGCGCTGGAGCTCTACCGCGACCGCCACGGCGATTACCCCGCAACCCTGGAGGCGCTGGTCCCGGAGTTCCTCGACCAGGTCCCGCTCAATCCCTTCGACGGCGAAGCGATGCGGTACGAAATCCGCACCTCCGGCGGCCGGCGCCGGATCGAGATCGCCTGCGACGGCATCCCGACCGCTCGCCCGCAAACCGACGCCCTGATCCGCGTCATCGGGACCGCCGCCGAATGAACAAATCGATCAACCGGTGGGTAAGCCGCGTCACGTTGTGGCAGATCGCCGCCGTCGCCGTGCCGACGGCCTTGATGCCGGCGGCGTATTACGCCGTCTGCCGGTTCCGGGAGCACATTCCAGCCCGATTCACGCAGGATGTCCTCGACGCCTGCGATCTGGCCGGCATGATCGTTCTGGCAACGGCGGCGGGTCTGTTGATCGGCTTTTGGACGGCCCAATTCCGCTATCATGCCAGAATCCGCAAGCTGGCGGGCGAACTGATTCCCGGCGGGCGGCGCAGCCGCTTCCACCTGCTGCGCCGCTGCGGCTGGTTCGCCATGGGGATGGCGGCCGTTTATTACGCCGCCGGAACCGCCGCCGTCATTTTGTTGTTCACGCCGACGCCGCTGTGGCCGACGGTCGTGGCGGCGGCAGTGTGGCTGGCCGTCGGGATCGCCGTGCGCCACCGGCTGGCCCGCGAACAGGGCTTCGCCGGACACGGGTTCCCGACGGGAACCCGGATCGCGGCCGGAGCGCTCGTCCTCCTGCCGCTGCTCTCCTGGGGCGCCATGTGGACCGCAACCTGGCATTGCCGGGCCCGCGCCGCCGAGAGCCTCGAAGCGATCTACGCCGACGAGGGCGGCTTCATCCCCTTCACCGAAATGGAACGTTACCTGCCGCCCCTGACCGAAGACGGCGCGGAATTCTTCTACCGCTGCGACGATTGGGTTCAAGCCCATCCGGAGGCGCTTCAAGCGCTCGAAGCGTGGCAGCAGTCCCGATCCGGCCTCCCCGCCGATGCGGAACTCGAAGCCGCGGCACTGGCCGCTTACGCTGAAATCCTCCCGGTGATCGACCGCCTCGGCGAATTCCGGCAGACGCGCTTCCGCCGCGACTGGAATCGGATGCCCTACTCCATCACCATGCCCGAGTTATCGCGAATGCGCAATCTGGCATTGCTTCAGGAGCTGCGTATCGACGCCGCCGGCCGCGCCGGAGACGGCGAACAAGCGATGCGTTTGTGGCGGCACATCGGCAACTTCCGCAGCCAACTCGCGGGCGACCCGTTCCTGATCTGCAACCTGGTCGCTTTCGCCATTGAAACGATCCGGGTCAGAACCTTCATGGCCTACCTCAACCGTCATCCGGCGCCGGAGGAATGGCTGCGCGAGGTCATCGCCGGCGCCCCGGCTGCCGAAGCCGAGTTGCGCGCCGCCAACCGGCGCGCCTACCACACCGAAATCGCCTCCAACCTCGCCGTCGACTGGCCGCTGATGCTCACTCAGGGGGACTTCGATAAGCAGTTCCTTTATTCCCGGCTGTACACCAAATCCGCCTCCTTCCGCCATTGGCTCGCCGCCGTCAATGTTGACGCCTACCTGGAATTCATGGCGCAAGTCTACCCGACCGGCGGACTGGATCGTTTTCAGGTCGACCGGGCGACCTTTGAAAGCCTCTCCGCCGCTCCGGAAGGACTCATGTACTGGATCGCGGAAATGATTTCCCCGGGCGGAAACCACACCTTGAACAGCTGCTCCTCCGCTTATGCCAGAATACGCGCCGCCGCCATCATGGCGGCGCTGGAGCTCCACCGCGACCGCTACGGCGATTACCCGGAGACGCTGGAAGCATTGGTCCCGGAATTCCTGCCCCAGGTCCCGGCCGATCCCTTCGACGGCGAAGCGATGCGCTACGAAATCCGCGACCTCGACGGCAGACGGGTTCTGCTGGTCTACAGCGTCGGCGACGGCACGTCCCGCAGCCGGGACATCGACCACTCCTCCTTCCCCGGCCTCGTCCGGGAGCTGAACGGAGGATCCCCGCAATGAACCGCTGGCTGGCCCGCCTCACCCTGTGGCAGATCGCCGTCGTCGCCGTGCCGCTGGCGGCGATGCCGCCGGCCATTTTCCTGGCCATCCGCTATCCGGCGGCGGCAAGCTGGTACTTCCGAAAACGTGGAGAACTCCACGCCGCCTGCGACTTCGCCGGCCTGGTCATCCTGGCGCTCCTCCTGATGACCCTGGCCGGGTACGGCTTCGCCCGGCACCGGTACCGACGCTGGCTCCGCCGCCTGGGCGGGGATTTCGCCCCTCAAGCCCGCCGCGGCGGATGGCGCGCTCGACTGGCCGCCGCCGGCTGTTGCGCCGCCGGAATCGCCGCCGTGGTGCTGCTGTTCAGCCCGGTGCCGCTGTGGCTGACGGTCGCCGCCGCCGCGCTCTGGCTCGCTATGGGAATCACATTGCGCCGGTTCCTGGCGCGGCAACAGGGATTCGCCGGACCGTATTTTTCGACCCGGAGCCGAATCGCCATGGCGGCGCTGCTGCTGCTGCCGGCGGTCACTTTCGGAACCATGTGGCTGGCGGCGCTCCGCAGCCACATCCGGATCGGAAAGCATCTCGCCGCCATCCACGCCGGCGGCGAATTCATCCCGTTCGCCGAATATCACCGCCTGCTGCCGCCGGTCGACGGCGACGGCGCGCCCCTCTTTGCCCGGATCGAGGCGTGGCAGCGGGAACATCCCGAAGAAGTGAAAACCGCCGACCTCTGGCTCGCCGAACCAAACGCCGATCCGGCCCTGGCCGCCCGGATCGTGCAAGCCAACGCGCCCATCCTGCCCTGGCTCGACGAACTCGGGGAATTCCGCCATGTCCGCTTCCGGCGCGACTGGAGCGTCAGCCCGTATGCGATGCTGCAACCGGAACTGTCCCCCATGCGCCGGCTGGCCCAACTGCAGCGCGTCCGCATCAACGCCGCCGCCGCCGCGGGCGATTACCAACTCGCCGCCCGGCTGTGGCAACAGACCGGCAACCTCAGAATGCAAGTGAGCGAAGAACCGACGACCCTCAGCGGCCTGGTCGCCGCCGCCATCGAAGCGATCCGCATCCAGAGCTTCATGGATTGCCTCAATCATGGCGCTCCCCCGCCGGAGGAGTTCCTGCGCCGGGTCATCGCCGACGCGCCGGCGGCGGAAGCGGACTTGCGGAGCTCGTTCCAACGCGCCATGCACAGCGAAGCCGCGGCCTTTCTCGCCACCGACTGGCACGCGGAAATACTCGGCGAAATGCGAAGCGAACCCTACAACCTGGAGGGGCCGCCGCCGAGCATGCTGACGGTCTACGACCGCTCCGCCACCTTCTGGAACTGGCTGGAAGCGCGCAACTGCGACGATTTCCTGGAAAACATGGTCGGAATCTGCGCCGCCGCCGGAGAGGACTATTACGCCGCCAGCTACCCGTCGATCTACGAACTACCCGAAGACCACCCGCTTCTCTTCTCCCGGTCGTTCATCTCCGTCCAGCGAAAAACCGCTTCGGCGTACTCGCAAGTGTATCTCAAAATACGCGCCGCCGCGGTCATGGCGGCGCTGGAGCTCCACCGCAACCGGTACGGCGATTACCCCGAAACCCTGGAGGCGCTGGTCCCGGAATTCCTCGACCGGCTCCCGGTCGATCCCTTCAACGGCGAAGCGATGCGGTACGAAATCCGCGACACCGACGGCAAGCGGACATTGGCGGTGTTCAGCGTCGGCGACAAAATGCTCGGCAGCTCCTCCTTCCCCGGCGTCGTCCGGGAGATCGTTTTCTGACGCCGATTTGCATTCTTCCGGCAATGGGACTATATTTTTATTATTGCTAAACAAAATCGGTAAACATCATGAAAAAAACCTTGTGGATTTCCCATCGCGGCGAATCATTGGATGCGCCGGAAAACACCCTGCCCGCCTTTCGCCTGGCCATGGAACGCGACGCCGACGGCATGGAGTGCGACATCCATTTTTCGGGCGACGGCGAAGTGGTGGTCTGCCACGACGCCACCACCAAACGCACCGGCGACGCCGACCTCGAGCTGGCCGCCACCCCGTACGAGAAGCTGCGCGCCGTCGACGTCTCCGCCGGCAAGGCCGCCTACGCCGGAACCCGCATTCCGACCCTCTCCGAAGCGGTGCGGCTGCTGCGCCCCGGCAAGCTGTTCCTGATCGAAGTCAAAGGCGACGACCCGGCGATGCTGCCGGCGCTCGACCGCCTCCTCGCCCGGGAAAAAATTCCCCGCCGGGACGTCGTCATGATCAGCTTCGGCCGCGAAGTGGTGCGCCGGAGCAAACAACTGCTGCCCGGCGTCCGCACCCTGTGGCTGACCGGCGGCCACGACGAACGGGAACGGCC
>JAVBSD010000432.1:0-3428 GCA_031547325.1 Victivallaceae bacterium
CGCCAGGTGATCCACACCTACCATTGGCGCGACTTCTGGACGCGGGTCGGCGAAGAGATCCGCCGGGTCAATCCCGACGCCGTCGTCTGGGGCAACGCCGGCTACTACGCCGGGCTCGATTCCGGCTGGTTCGAGAGCTCCTGCGACTGGGAATGGCGCGACAAAACCGACTGGCGCAACATGGCCATGTATTTTCTGCATACGACCTTGCAGAAGCAGCCGGGGATGCGCCTGGCGCCGCTGTACTGGCGTTGGGGCGGTCCCGGCTGGGCCTCCAACGAGCCCTCCTACCCCAACCGGATGCTGGCCTACGGCGTCAACGCCGGGCGGCCGGAGAAATCCGCGCCGTGGCGCGAAGGCGTCGCCGCGCTGGAGGCCCGCCGGCCGTGGATCGAGGCCTCGGCCCGCTTCGCCGGTTACGAACTGGTCACCGACGTGACATTTTCCCCGGCCTGGTGGCGGCTCGAAACCGACACCGTGGAGGCGGCGCTGCTGCGCCGCCCCGGCGCGGAACGGGAATACCGGCTGAACCTGATCAGCTACCGGGGATACGGTCCCGTCGACGAAAACAGCCCCAAACCCGATTACGGCCGCAACACCGAGGTGGTGGAGTCCGTCGTGGTGCGCGTCGACGCCGCCGCGATGGGGTGGAGCGAAAGCAATCCGCCCGTGGTGAGACGCGAAACCATGCCCGCCTTGCCGGCGGTCGGCGCGGCCGAGGCCGTCGCCCAGCCCTTTGTCTGGCGCGACGGCCTGCTCGAATGCGAGGTGCCGCTGATGCAAGTGCGGCTGACCGCGCTGGTCTTCACCGATCGTCAGTCAGCTTCCGGGGGATGGCGAGAATCGCCTTGAGCACCTCCAGCGCCAGGAGGCCGATCAGCGCCGACAGGTAGACGGCGATGGGGAGCAGCATGGCGGAAACGACGCACTCCAGCATCTTCGGGACGCTGTACCGGTCCCCGGCGCAGATTTCCGCCAGGGTGACGATCACGAACGCGGCCCACAGATAGGGAACCAGCTTGATCGTGATCTTCTGCAGAAGCTGGACGAGTCCGATCAGGACCTCGCCCGGGGCGGCGTCGGCGGCATACTCGATTTTGAGGCAGTCGGAGTGGAGCGACATGGTGATCTGGATGAAGACCAGCACCGCCATGGAGACGGTCGTCGTCAGCGCGCCGGAGAGCGACATCAGTCCCTGCTGCTGCGACATCCAGGCGGCGACCAGCACCGAGACCCCCAGCGCGGTCCAGATGGCGGTCAGGAAATACTGCATCCCGGGCATCAGCTTCACCGGAGTGTTGAGCAGCGATTTTTCCATGAGCCGGATCAGCTTGACGTTGGCGTAGCCCATGATCGCGTACATGACCAGAAAGAACGCTCCGGTCAGCAGGCTGTTCGCCACCGGGACTTTCAGCGCCAGCAGCTTGATCGGCAGGGCGACGGCGACCAGGCAGAAGATCAGCAGCGCGACCGGCAGCACATATTTGTCGCAACACGCCATGATGGTTCGCCAGGTGTCGTTCCGGGCCAGGTCGACGACCTTGTCGATCCGTTCGACGACCTGGTCCGGCAGGCTTTCGGGCTGGAAACGGCGGACGGGCGGCGGGGCGGATTCGGGCGCGTTCGAGGTCGGGGCTTCAGGTTCCATGATCCGTTCTCCTCTGTTGTTGATTAAACAATAGCCCGGCAACGCGCTCCTGTCAAGTCGTTTTTTGATTGAAACGCACCACCAGGTGGGCGCGTGCCGGACGCTCCGGCGACGGATTGGCGATGGCGTGCTCGACGTCGCACTGGTAGATCGCCACGTCCCCCGCCGCGAGATGGGTCTGCCGCGAAGCCGCCCGCAGGGTCAGTTCCCCCTCCAGCACGGTCAGAAACTCCTCCGCGCCCGGCGCGTGGGGACCTGACTCCAGCACCGCGCCCGGCTTGAACTCCAGGAGGTACAGCTCCAGCTCCTCCGCCTGGTCCGCCGGCGACAGCACCCGGATGCCGACCCCCGCCGATTCGGTGTCCAGGCTGGTCAGATCCTCGCGCCGGCACACCGTCAGCTTCACCGCCCGGCTGCCTTCGCCCTTGAGCAAAACGTGGAACTCCACCTTGAAGGCATGGGCGATCTTCCACAGCGTCGCCACCGTCGGGTTGACCTTGCCCGCTTCGATCTGCGACAGCATCCCCTTGGATACCCCGCTCGAACGGGCCAGCTCGTCCAGCGACTGCCTGGCCGCCAGCCGCAGCTTTTTGACGTTGCCGCCGATCGCGGCAGGAGTTGGTGCGATGTTCATTATTTTAAAAAATATTCAATAAATTAAATAAAACTTCTTGACAGGAACTTTTGTTTATGATATAATATAATTGTTCAATATAATGAATACAAGGGGGAATTCCATATTATGAAAGCAATCGTCAAAGCCGCTCCCGGCGTCGGGCTGGAGCTGCGCGAGGTTCCGGCTCCCGAGTGCGGGGTCAACGATGTCCTGGTCAAGATTGAAAAAACCTCGATCTGCGGCACCGATGTGCATATCTGGAACTGGGACGCCTGGTCGCAGCGGACCATCCCGACGCCGATGACCATCGGCCACGAATTCGTCGGCCGGGTCGCCGCCTACGGCGACAACGTCCACGACGTCGCGGTCGGCGACCTGGTGTCGGGAGAAGGCCACGTGGTCTGCGGCCGCTGCCGCAACTGCCTGGCCGGCCGCCGCCACCTGTGTCCGAACACCTCCGGCATCGGAGTCAACCGCCCCGGCGCGTTCGCCGAATACCTGGCGCTGCCGGTGACCAACATCTGGCATTGCAATCCGGCGATCGACCGCGATCTGCTGAGCTGTTTCGATCCGTTGGGCAACGCCACCCACACCGCGCTGAGCTTCCCGGTGCTCGGCGAAGACGTCCTGATCACCGGCGCCGGGCCGATCGGGATCATGGCGGCCGCGATCGTCCGCCACGCCGGGGCGCGTTACGTGGTGGTCACCGACGTCAACGATTACCGGCTGGATTTGGCGCGCCGCCTCGGCGCGACCAGAGCGGTCAACGTCGCCCGGGAAAAGCTGGAGGACGTTCAGCGCGAACTCGGCATGAAGGAGGGCTTCGACGTCGGCTTGGAGATGTCCGGCAATCCGGCGGCCTTCAATTCGATGATCGACAACATGTGCCATGGCGGCAAGATCGCCATGCTCGGCATCCAGCCGGGCGAGACCCCGGCCGACTGGAACAAAATCGTATTCAACGGTCTGACCATCAAGGGCATCTACGGGCGGGAGATGTACGAAACCTGGTATCTGATGAGCAGCATGATCGAATCCGGGATGGATGTCAGTCCGGTGATTACCCACCGCTTCCACTATACCGAATACGAAGAGGGCTTCCGGGTGATGCGCTCGGGGCAGTCCGGCACGGTGATCCGGAACTGGGAGGAGTGAATCAATGTA
>JAVBSD010000176.1:0-5533 GCA_031547325.1 Victivallaceae bacterium
CTGGCCCAGCCGCTGCCGCCGTGGCGCGAAGCCGATTTCCGCCTCGCCGCCCTCCCGGATGCGCTGACCTCCGAACTGCCGCCGGAGCTGCCGCTTCACGGCGTGATCGGGAGCCGGCTCCGGCAAGGGGCGACGCTCCTGCTGGCCGCCGGCCAATGGCCGGTCCTGGCCGTCGGGCAACCCGGTCTCGGGCGGGTCGCGGTGTGGAACAGCGAACTCGCCGGCGAATGGAGCGCCGGGCTGGCGCAACTTCCGGAATACCCGGCGATGCTGGCCGCGCTCGGACGTTCCCTGCCGGACCGGATCGCATTTTCGGGCCTCGACGCCTGGAACCGTTCGGTCCATTGCGACCTGGATTTCGAATTCGAGGTCGCCGAACCGCGCCCCGGCCTCACCGTCGCGGTCCGGCCCTAAAACGGACCGGAACGACTCTGGCGCCTGCAACCCGGCGACGCCGGGAGCTTCCGGCTGCGCCTCCCCAACCTGCCGGAAGGAATCTATCAGCTTGAAGTGAAGGATTTTATGGAACAATTCCTCTTCGTATCACGCCGCGCCCCCGCCGCGTCGCCCCTGCCGGCCGCCTCCCGGGCGGCGGCGATCAACCGGATCGCGATCCCGGCGGCGCACCTGCCGTCGCGCGCCGCCGCGGACCTGGCGCCGTGGCTGGGCGCGCTGGGCGTGCTGCTGCTGCTGGTCCAGCTCGGCTTGCGCCGCCGGGCCGGGCGGATCGTCCTGCCGGCGCTGCTACTGCTGCTGGGAATGCCGCTGTTCGCCGCGCCGTCATACGACGACGCCTTGCGCCGGGGGCTGCTCGCCGACGAAGCCGGCGACCTGACGGCGGCGGTCGACGCCTTCGATCAAGCCGTTCAAACGGCGGACCACGACGAAGACCGGGAGTTCGCCGCCCTCCTCCGCCGGGAAACCGCCCGCAAGGCGGGAATTTTCGCCGAACCGGAGGCGCGCCCGGAGGAGCATTCCGGACTGTCCGAAGTGCATCAGGCGCTGCTGGCGGGCGACCGGAAACGGGCCGAAGAGCTCTACCGGCGGCAACTGGCCGCCGAAACCGATCCCGAAACGTTGCTCGAACTGGCCGCCGAGGCCGCCGGCGGGGCCTTCCCCGACGTGGCGGAGGCGGCTCTTTTGCGGGCGGGCGGCCTCCCCGGCGACCGTTATTGGCCGGCGATGTTCCAGTTGGTCAAGCTTTACCGGGCCCACGGCGACGTCGACCGCGCCATGACGACCCTCCGGGAATGGACCGCCGACGCCGGCGCCGACGCCGCGGTGCTGCTGCCGGCCGGCGACCTCTGCGAACAGATGGGCCGATACGACGACGCGGCCGAGTTCTACGCCAGAGCCGGAGTCGAAGAAGCGCAAATACGCATGGCGATGCTCGAAGAAACCCGGGACAACTTCGACGCCGCCGCCCGGCTGTGGCGCGGACTCGCCCTCGACGGCCCGGGCGGGATGCGTTCGCTGCAAGCCGTCGAACGCCTGGTCGAACTCTACCGCAAACACGCCCGGCTGGAGGAATTGTGCGGCGAACTCGCCGCTCCGGCGGCGGCGGACGGCGCGCCGGAAGAGCTGGCCGCGCTCTACGCCAGGGCGCTGGCGGTCCACGGCGACTCCGCAACCCTCTTCGCCTTCCTCGAAGCCAAAGGGTTGCACCGGCAGATGCTGAATTACCGGCTCGAACTGCGCCACTACCCGGAAGCGGTCGAACTGCTGCGCCGCGACATGGCCGCGAACCCGGAACACCGGGACGACGCGCTGCAAAAGCTCGCCTTGGTCGCCGTCGAAACGCAGGACGTCGAGCTGGCGCGGGAATGCCTGGCCCAACTCGGCGACGCCCGGCTGGAATTCGCCGGCGCGGTCTACGCCCTGGTCGGCGACCACCGCAACGCGGCCGAGTGCTACCGCCGCGCGGCCGAACTCACGCCGGAAAACGCCGAACTCCTGCTGCTGTGGGCCAGGTCCAAGGACGCGCTGGGCGACGGCGCCGAAGCGCTGGCCATCTTCCTGGCCGGACTGGCCCCCGAAGTCCCGGCGGAACGCTTCGGAGTCATGGTCGACGGACTGCTCAACCTCGGGGCTCCCGCCGCAACGCTGCAAACGGCGCTGGCGGCGGCGCTGGCGCGGATCGACCGGGAGCCGGAAAACCTCTTCTATTATCAGCTGGCGGAAGACCTGGCCGAAGAATTGGGCGACGACGCCCTCGGCCGCCGCCTCGAACGCATGCAGCTGGCGGTCGCGCCGGAACGCCGCGCCCTGCTGCTGCAAAAGCTTTTCCTGGACGCCCGGCGGCGCGGCGCTTCCGCCGAGGCACTCTACTACGGCCGGATCCTGATCTCCTTCCCCGACCGCTACAGTCCGGCCCTTTACGATGAACTGGGGCAACTCCTGGTCGCGGAAGGCTGCCTGGCCGAAGCCGAACGCTGTATGCGCGACGCGGACCGCGCCGACGAGGGCGGCGACAAGCTGATGCAACTGGCCGAAATTCTCTCCCGCCGGATGCTCTTCGAGGACGCCGAACGAATTTACCGCGAACTCCTGGCGCTGTCGCCCAACCGTCCGGAGCTGATGACCCGCTACGCCATGATGATGGAATTCCAGGGCCGTTACGCCGAAGCCGCCGAAGTCAACCTCGAAGCGCTGCAATTGCTGGACGCGCCCCGGACGGAAACGGCGAAGAGTACCCGGCACGGCAGCGAACAAGCGGAATTGGCCCGGCGCTTCGCAGAGGTCGCCGGAGTTTTCGCCAACCAGGCCATTCTTTTTCCGGAACGCTTCGTCCCCGAGGTCGAAGGCCGCCGCGACGCCGCCCCGAACCAAGTCCGGCGCGACGCGTGGCAGTCGGTGCTCGACCGGATAGCGCTGCTGAACGGCGACTTCGAACGGCTGCCCCCCCGGGAAGAGGCGCCGCGGCGGGAACCGCCCCGGGAACGAAGCGTCCCGGACTTGCGCGCGCCCGACGCCGATGTCGCGGAGTTCTTCGCCCGCCTGCCCGAAGGAGAACGGGAAATCGCCTGGCTCCGGCTGGTGCGCCAACTGGACTTCGAGCCGGCCCCGGCGGTCTCGGAGCGGCTGATCCAAGAGATGAATGCCATGCCGCTGCGGGGACTGACCATAAAATGGGAACTGCCTTTCGCCGCCGAAGTCAAGCGCGCCTACGCCGAACGCCTGCTCTCCGAAGCGCCGGACGACCCGGATCGCCTGGCTTTCGCCGCCCGGACGCGCCACCTGGCCGGCGACGCTTTCGCCGCCGGGATCATGGCGGAGATGATCTACGACGAAGTGGAACAGCAACCGGAAATCACCATCCCCGACATCAATATGCTGCTCGATTTAACCCGGATCTACGCCGCGGTCCCGGACGAGGAGGCGGCCGAAGGCGTCGAAGCGCTGACCGGACTGATCGAAGTCTGGGAAGAAAAAATCCGGCTCGACGGCGACACGGCGGCGCGGCGGCTCTTGCTCGGCGTCTTTCACTACGCTTTGGAGGATTACGACCGGGCGCAGGAGTGCTGGCTCCGGGCCTGGGATTTCAACCGCGACGCCTACCCGTATTTCTGGGTGCTCCAGAGCGCCGTCAAGCGGAGCGGCCGCTGGGAGGATTGGAGCCGCAGCCTGCTCGAACGCCAACCGGGCGACCAAACCGCCATGATCCTCTACACCACGCAGCTGATCCCCTACCTCAGGCTGACCGGCAACCGGACAAGGGCGCTGGAGTTGATCCATGCCTTGAACCCGGCGTTGCAGCGCAAAGAACGGCTGCTGCTGGCCGCCCGGTCCGGCGATCAACAGGAGCTGGCCGGAGAATTCATGGCGTTTCTGCGCGCCGGCCGGGAACAGGGCGGCTCCTACGCCATCTACGAACAGGACCCCTACTCCGGCGGCATCCGGGGCCATCTGGCGGGACGCAACTCCAGGTTCCGCGAACTCGCCCTCCGCGTCCCGGAGTGCCGGCCGTACCTGGAATATCTGCTCCAGGGACTCTTCCCCAACCAGCACCAATTCGCCGTCCTCCTGGACGCGCTGAAGGCGATGCCGGGCCCCGCGCCGGAGGGCGAAACGCTGGCGATGCTGATTCTCCGGGATGCCGCCGCCCCCGAAACGCTTTCGGAGGCGGCCCGGGGCAAGCTGCGTTACCTGGCCGAGCACTACCAGTGGCCTCCCGCCGAAGCCGCGGAGCCGGCGCCCATCCTCCCCGCCGACCCCGGCGCCTGCCGCAATTACCTCCTCACCGCGACGGGATACCCGGACTGGGAAAGCATGGCCAGGCAGACCGGCGACCTATCGCAAATCACCGCCGCCTTCGCCGCCGCGCTGGAGGAATTGGGAAGCACCCGGATGTTCCCGCAGGCAGAGCTGGTGCGCCACTACGCGCTGCTGGCGGCTTACGACCTCCCGGAACGCCGCGCCGACTGGCTGGAGGCGGCTTTCCGCCACCACGACCGCCTCGGCGAAGCCTCCTTGTGGCTCTACGACGCGCTGGTGCTCGCCGGCGACGCCGAACGGGCGCTGGAATTGCGCCGCCGGCTGCAAGCTGAAAAACGATTTCCCGAATTCCGAACCGAACCGTAAACAAAAGAAAAGAGGCACCTCATGAAACAACTGATCCTGGCAATCGCATTGGCCCTGACGGCAGCGGCCGGCGCCGGCGACGGCCTGGCGGAGCTCCAGGCCGCGACCGCGCTCGAACTGCAGCAGCGGCCCGACGACCGGGAGCTGCAGAAGCTCGCCGCCGAAATTCAAAAGAACCGGCAGCGCGAACAGATGTTCGCCGCCGAAACCAACCCGGAGATGCTGGAAAAAATCGGCGCCGCGCTGCGTCAATTCTACCTCCGTCACGGCCTCCATGCCCAGGCCGAAGCCGCCGCCCGCAAGGTCTACGACGCCAAACCGAGCGACCGCAACGCGCTGCCGCTGGCGGAATCACTGCTCGACGCCGGCAAGAACCGCGAAGCCGCCGAGCTGATCGCCGCCCGGGCTCCGGATGACGAAAACCGCGGTCTGCTGCTGTACGCCGCCCTCGCCTTCGCCCGCGCCGGCGAGGCCGAACCGGCGCGGCAATACCTCGACCGGGTCGGCTTCGACCATTGTTCGCCGCAGGAGCTGATGCTCTACGCCATGACGGCGGCCCGCCTCGGCGACGCCGCCATGGCGGCCCCGGCGGTGGCCAAAATGCTCCTCAACGCGCCGGCCAAAGAAACCGCGATGCTGCGCGAATACTTCCGGACGGGCGATTTCGCCGAAGTCTGCGACGCCGCGGTCTTCCAGGAAGCGCTGGCCACCGAGTCGCAGGCCGGCGACGGCTGCGGCGGCTGCCCCAACCGCGGGACCTCCCGTTGCGGCGGCGGCGACTGCGACTGAATTTTTCCCAGGGGGGGGTGAAAGCCCCCCTTTTTTACCTTCTCTTGTCTTTCTCCTAACCGAATCCTGACATTCGGGACCTACATTAATGGTCAACGGGATATAACCACCCGGGAAGGAGAAACATTTTGGTAAAGAGCGCGGTTACCCTGCTGCCACTGTT
>JAVBSD010000088.1:0-8629 GCA_031547325.1 Victivallaceae bacterium
TGGTCATCGCCGTTCTCCGTCAGAAGGTTTCCGCCAGGTAATCGACCGCGTTGCGGAAGAACCTCACGCCGTCGCCCTCGGCGGGCAGCTTGCCCTCAAGCTTGTCGCGGCGCCAGGTCGGCGAGTTGAAGGGCGACAGAAAGGCCTCCGGGTGCGGCATCAAACCGAAGATGTGTCCGGTTTCGTCGCAGATCCCGGCGATGGCGTGGAGCGAGCCGTTGGGGTTGGCCGGGAAGCTTTCGGCGATGGCGCCGTCGGCTTCGGCGTAGCGCAGCGCCACCAGGTTTTTTTCTTCGAGCCTGGCCAGGGTCGCTTCGTCGGCGACGAATTTGCCTTCGCCGTGGCGGATCGGCAGCCGCACCAGGTCGATGCCGCGGGTGAAGACGCAGGGGCTGGCCGGGTTGGCTTTGAGATAGCTCCAGTCGTCGCGGAAGAGCCCCGAGTCGTTGTGGGCCAGCGCGACCTGCTGGGTGAAGTAGGCGCCGTCGAGGGCCGGGGTCAGGCCGAGGCGGCTCAGGGTCTGGAAGCCGTTGCAGATGCCGATGACCAGTTTGTTGTCGGCGACGAATTTTTCGAGCTGGTCGCGCAGCCGGAACTGGACCCGGTTGGCGAAGACCGTCCCCGCGCCGAGGTGATCGCCGAAGGAAAATCCGCCGATGAAGACCAGCGCCTGGTATTCGTCGAGGCGGTGCTTGCCGTGGATCAGGTCGTTGAGGTGGACCCGGTGGGCCCGCGCCCCGGCGTATTCGAAGGCCGCGGCGGTTTCTTTTTCGCAGTTCAATCCGAACCCGGTGATGACCAGTACGTCGATGTCGGCTCTGTCCATGAAAAACCCGTATTGTGATTGCGTTGTTAAATGGATAAATATACATGAAGTTCGTCCGTTTGCAAAGCCGCGGCGTTATTTCAGGACGAATTTTTCGCCGGGGACTGGAAAAAACATGGAAACGACTGTATAATAGGAAGGCTGTTTCTACTTATACAACAACTCATCAGGATTTTCGATTATGACCAGCACGCGCCGCAGCGCCGCCCACGGAGTGGGGCAGTTCGCCAGCGAACCATTGGAATATTATAATTTCGGCTACGAGCTCGACGATGGCAAGCGTTATTCCATCGAGGTGCCGGATTACTTCAACTTCGGTTACGATGTCGTCGACCAGTGGGCGCGGCACGACCGCAACAAGCTGGCGATGATCTGGGTCGACCAGAAGGGCGGCGAGCGGCGGCTGACCTTCCACGACCTGGCGCAGCTGTCGACCCAGGCGGCCAATCTGCTGGTCAAGCACGGCATCGCCAAGGGCGACCGGGTGATGATGCTGTTGCCGCGGATTCCCGAATGGTGGATTTTTTCGTTGGCGCTGATCAAGCTCGGCGCGGTGCAATGCCCGTCGCCGACATTGTTGACCTCCACCGACCTCAAAGGGCGCATTCAGTTCGCCCGCTTCCGGATGGTCATCACCGACCTGGAGAACGCCGAAAAATTCGACGCCATCTACGACGACTGCCCGACCCTGGAATCGCGGCTGGTGGTCGACGGCGAACGCCCGGAATGGATCAGCTACCCCAAAGAAATCGCCCGTCCCGGGGCGGTTTCGCGCTACGAGGTAATGACGCCGGAGCCGGTCAAGACCCGTTCGGACGATCCGCTGCTGATGGTGTTCACCTCGGGGACCACCAAATTTCCCAAGCTGGCGATGCATGTGCACAGCTATTGCCTCGGCCAGCGGATCACCGCCGAGCTGTGGCACGGCCTGCGGCCGTCCGACCTGCATTTGTGTCTCTCCGATACCGGGTGGGCCAAGAATTTGTGGGGCAATTTCTTCGGCCAGTGGATCGTCGGGGCGTGTCTGTTCATCTACGACATCCGGGGCAAGTTCCACGCCGACGAGGTGTTGCCGCTGCTGGAGCGCTACGGTGTCACCAGCTTCTGCGCGCCGCCGACCGCCTACCGGATGATGGTGCTGAACGACCTGGCCAAGCTCGATCTGCGTGAACTCCGCCAGTGCACCGCCGCCGGCGAGCCGCTGCATACCGAGACCATCCGCTTGTGGAAGGAAGGCACCGGGTTGACCATCCGCGAGGGCTACGGCCAGACCGAAACCGTCTGCATGATCGCCAACTTCGTCGGGCTGCCGGTCAAGCCCGGCTCGATGGGCAAGCCGGCGCCGCTGTGGCAGATCGAGCTGCACGACGACGACGGCAAGCCGGTCCCCGCCGGCGAGGACGGCCGCATCGCGGTCAAATGCGAACCGACGCCGCCGCCCGGATTGTTCAACTGTTTTCTCAACGCGCCGGAAGAGATGGAGCGGTGCTTCATCAACGGATACTACTACCCCGGCGACAAGGCGCGCGTCGATTCCGACGGCTACTACTGGTTCATCGGCCGCGGCGACGACATCATCAAGAGCTCCGGCTACCGGATCAGTCCGCTGGAGGTCGAGGAGGTGATGATGCAGCATCCCGCGGTGCGCGAGGTCGCGGTGATCGACGCTCCCGATCCGATCCGCGGGGCCAGGATCAAGGCCTATGTGGTGCTGCACGAGGAGGTCGCCTCCACCGAGTCGCTGGTCCGCGAGCTCCAGAATTTCGTCAAGCGCAACACCGCGCCCTACAAATATCCGCGGGCGATCGAATTCGTGCCGTCGCTGCCGAAGACCTTTTCCGGCAAGATCAAGCGCGACATCCTGCGCCGCCACGCCGCCACCGGTGAAATAACCTGGCAGGAATAACTTTCCCCAAAGGAGGGCCCGAGAGATGGTACGGGGAATTCGTTCGTGGGAGGACGGCAAACTCAATTACCGGGTCTTCATCTTCTGGGCCGCCATCGTCGGATTGGTGTGGCTGCAGGAGCAGCGGATGACCCTGCTGGCGGGGGTGTCGCTGGTGCTGGCCGGATTTTTTCTGCGCCATCCGCTGCGGGGGCTCGACGTCGGGCGGATGATCTGGGGCTTCTACGGGGTGGTGATCCTGACGCTGATCTGGCTGGAAACCTCCAGCGAGGCGTGGCGTTTTCCGCTCCAGGCGCTGGGGTACGTGCTCTTCGGCTACCAGCTCGGCGCCTGGGAGCGCTGCCGGATCAACCGCGGTCTGACCACGCTCTTGATGCTGCTGACCGCGGGCAGCTTCGCGGTGGCTTATTACTGGCCGGCGTGGGCGGTGCCGATCGTGTGGGGCGTTCTGACGCTGGTGACGCTGGTGCTGGTTTTCCTGCTGCCGCGCGCCTTTATGCGGGCGGGGTTGCTGCTGTTCAGCCGCACCATCTACCGCCTCCGGGTGGCGCGCGAGGATTCCGGGATTCCGGACAAGGGGGCGCTGATCCTGGTCGCCAACCACGTGTCGTTTTTCGACATCGCCTTCATCCTGGCGGTGACGCCGCGGCCGGTGCGTTTCCTGGTCGACTCGGCCTTTTACCGCCGCAGCTGGTTCCGCTGGTACTTCAACATGCTCGGCTTCATCGAGGTGCCGGACATCCGGCGGCCCAAGGCCCAGAAATGTCTTTTTGAACGCATCCACCACCATCTGCGCAACGGCGAGGCCATCGCCTTCTACCCCGAAGGCGGGGTTTCGGGCAACGGTTTCACCGGCGGCTTCCGGCGCGGGCTGGAGCGGCTGATTCCCTCCGATGTCCAGGTCACGGTGATTCCGCTGCGGCTCGGCCTCTATTGGGGGCGGCTTTTCGCCTGGGACCGGAACCGGCTGCGCTACATCCCGCCCTTGCGCTGGCCGATTCCGGTGACCGTGACCGTCGGCGAGCCGATCGATCCCAAGATGACGCCGTACCAATTGTGGATGCACATCTGCGAAATGGGCGCCGAGGCCGAGAGCGAACGCCAGTTCTGGGAATATTCGCTGCATACCATGTTTCTGCAGATGACCCGTCAGGTCGGCCGCCGGACCGTGGTCTTTGCCGATTACGAAGGGGCGCGGATTCCCAACTGGGAGATGGCGACGCGGGCGCTGGTGTTGTCCCGGGCGATCCGCCGTCTCGATCCGGGACGGCCCTATGTCGGGGTGATGCTGCCGGGAACCGCGGTGGCCGGGGTGGCGATGCTCGGCGTGATGTTCGCCGACCGGACGCCGGCGCTGATCAATTTCACCGCCGGGCCCGAGGCGATCGCCGCCGCGATCCGCCAGGCCAGGCTCAAATGCATCCTGACCAGCCGGAAGTTTCTGGAAAAGCTCAAGATGGAGCCGCTGCCCGAGATGGTGATGCTCGAAGACCTCGCCAAAACGATTCCGCGCGGCGACAAGCTGCGGGCGCTTTTCGCCGCCTGGTGCCTGCCGGCGAAGTGGACGGCGCGGCTCTACGCGCCGGAGAGCTGGAACGACGTCCGGCGGGTCGCCGCCTTGCTCTTCACCTCCGGTTCCAGCGGCAAGCCCAAGGGGGTGATGCTGACCCATCACAACATCGCCAGCAACGTCTTCAGCTTCTGGCGGGTGATTTCGTGGAGCCGCGAACGCGACGTGCTGGTCGGCCAGATGCCGCTGTTCCATACCTTCGGATTGACCGTCTGCTTCTGTTTCCCGGCCTTTTCCGGGACCCGGGTGATCTACACGCCCAATCCGCTGGACGCGGGCAAGATCTGCAACCTGGTCCGCGATGAAAAAGTCAGTCTGCTGATCGCTTCGCCGACCTTCCTGCAGAATTACGTCCGCAAGGCCAAGCCGGGCGACTTCGATTCGCTGCGGGTGGCGATCACCGGGGCGGAAAAGCTGCGTCCCGAAGTCACCCGGCAATTCGAGGCGGTCGCTCCGGTGACCGTGACCGAAGGCTACGGCACCACCGAGCTGTCGCCGATCGCCGCGGTGAATTTCGCCCAATCCTGCTTCCTGATGGGCAAACTGGTCGGCAAGGTCGGTTCGATCGGCCAGCCGCTGCCCGGCGTCGCCGCCCGGACCGTCGACGTCGAAACCGGCGAGGTTCTGGGCTCCGATGAAGTCGGCCTGCTGGAGATCAAGGGGCCCAATGTGATGAAGGGCTATCTCGACGAACCGGTCCTGACCTCCAAGGTGATCCGCGACGGCTGGTATTCGACCGGCGACATGGCGCGCATCGATTCCGACGGTTATATTTTCATCACCGGGCGACTGTCGCGTTTCAGCAAGATCGGCGGCGAAATGGTGCCGCACGAGCTGATCGAGCAGAAGCTCTCCGAGCTCTATCCCGGCGAAACCCGCCATTTCGCGGTGACCGGCTGCCGCGACGCCCGGCGCGGCGAACGGCTGCTGGCCTTTCACAATCTCGACCCCGCCGAGGCGCCGCGCCTGGTCGCCGGGCTGCGTGAAGCCGGGCTGCCCAACCTGTGGATTCCCAAGCCGGAGGATTTCATCCGGATCGATGAAATTCCGGTGATGGCCTCCGGCAAACTGGATTTGCAGCGGCTGCGCCTGATGGCCGAAGGCTGCGCCGAACAATCATCCCAGGAGGAGGCGTGATGCGTTTTTCCAGTTCCGTGGCCGAACTGCCTGAATGCCACGGGCGGATGCTGCGTTACTGAGCAAGAACGATGGTGAACCTGTTTTGCCAGTCGTCGCCGTCGTCGAAGCAGATGGCGTAATCGGCGGTGTCGTTCCTGAAACGGCAGATGACCGGGCGGCCGCTGAGCGGACTGAGCGGGACGGCGGCGAGGAATTCGGGGACGAGCTCCGCCGCCGATTCGGGCAGCGCTCCGTGGCGGCGGCGGTAGCGTTCGGCCGCCACGACGCAAGCGGTGATCCGGAGCCGGGCGGAACGGATGAGATATACCCTTTGATCGCTTCGGGGATGGATGCCGGAGGTCAGAAAGGCGTCCGGGAATTGCGGCTTCAGGTCGCGTGAAACGGCCTGCCAGACCAGCGCGTTGCGGCAGAACCACTCCAGGGCGTGCCATTGGCGCATATTGTCCGCCAGTTGCATCGCGTTGCGCCGCAGCAGATATGCCGGCAGATCGGCCTCGCGTTCGGCCAGCCGGACGGCCCGGGCGGCCAGCTCCGCGTCGGTGGCCCATGGAAGCAGCCGGCTGAGCAATTGGGCTTCGCTGCGATCGATTTCGAGACAACCCAAAGCTCCCTGGCGGTCGTATTCCGCGAGCTGTTCGATCAATTGCAAAGATTGGCGCAGCCGCTGCGGATCTTCGCTCAGGCAGGCCGAATCCGCATCGATTTGCGCGATCCGGTTGATGAGCCGTCTGAGTTCCGAGTGGTCCAGGAGCGGTCCCGGAGCCAGTTGCGGCGTGGCGGAAAACGCCGGACGCAGCAGATCAATGCGTTGTTGTTGCCGTGCCAGGTATTCGGCGTCGGGTTCCGGCATATAATGGATCTCCGGACAGGATGAGTCGCCGCAGCGGCAGCGGCTGGCCAGGATCAGATCGTAGGCGTAGGCCGGATCGCCGACCGGCGGCGCGGGGTAATCGCGCCAGTCGATGCGGAGGCCGGCGGCCGCGGCTTCGGCGCGCATGGCGTTCCAGCGCAGCATATCGACGGCCTTGACCGGCAGCAGCCAGGCGAGGATGGCCGGGACGAGCAGCAGGCAGGGGATGCTTTCGCGCCATATCCGCTGCCGGTGGAGGGCTTTGCTCCGGGGAGGCGTCTTTTTCGCGGGCGTTTCCGGCAGCGGGTCGCGGGCGATCCGCTCCAGCACCGTCAGCCGGCGTTTTTTGAGTCCGGGCAGGAGCGGCAGCGTGAAGCCGAGCCAGCCGGCGGCCGCCGCCAGATAAAGGATCGCGGCAAGGAGGTTATGCGGAGGCATCGACGGAATGAACAGGACGCAGAGCATGCCCGCGTTGACCGCCAGCCAGCAGCCGGCGAGCCAGGCGGTCAACAGGACGCGCCGCCCTGTGGTGCGGGGCGGACAGAGGTCGGCGAAGAGGAGCGGCGCCGCGGCCAGGTTGAGATAAGGGATCATGACCAGGTGGTGAATCCGGGAATATTTCTGCTCGCTCTCCAACCGCGTCCACAGAAACAGTGCCGCGGCGAGGACGATGAGCGGGAAGGCCGCCACCACCGCGTAGGAAGCGTGGTCTTTCAAAGAGGTCAGGGCCAAACCGCACAACAGCCACATCAGCATCCATGCAATGACCAGGAAGCCGAAGCGCCATTGATTGGCAAAGACGCCCTTTTGGGCAAACTGGACGCGCATGTCGCCAATGAACGTCTCGGCGCCGGCGAATTCTTCGAGTTTTGCGACCGGTTGTTCCGGCGCGCCGTCGCGGCGGACCGGCGTATGGGAGGTGACTTTGCCGGAAATCCACGCGTTCAGCAGCCGCCATTGGCCGGCGTGATGTTCGCCGTCGGCGTCGCGCCAGGAATAGTTCATCGCGCCGCCCTTGCGATTTTGGTGAAGACGACGTCCTTCCCGAAGTCGCCTCCGTCGTCGGTTCGGTCGCCTCCGGCGCTGTACACTTTCCAGCCGTCGACAGTCGCCTCGGATTCGGTGACGGTCCCGTCGGCGTTGAGGTGGCCGGCCGTCACGGTGAATTCACCGCGGAAATAGCGCAGGGGTTGTCCGTCCCAGGGATCGCGCGGCGTTTCCGGCAGGAACTCCGGCGTCAGCGCCGCCAGCGTCTCCGGGAATTCGCCGTATTGCCGGCGGTAGCGCTCCAAGGCGATCATGCATTCTCCGAGACGGGCGGCGGCGAGGTTGTCGTTGTACCAACGGGCAACGTCTGCGACCCGGGGCGCCACTGAGTCCGGGACCCCGGTCATCGGTTCCAGCAAATCGGCTTCGGTGAGCTGCCACATCTCCCGGGCGCCGGTTCGGCAGTTGGCGACGGCGTCGGCGATGATCCGCCCGTAACGGAACCGGATATAGGACGGGAAAATGCGGAACATTTCAAAAAACCACAGCAGTTCATCCCGGGTTATTGTTTCCGCCATCCGGGTTGCCCGGAGCCGCCACTTGGCGGCCAGTTCGACCAGTTCGGCGTCGGTGACGAATTCGAGGCTGTTGCGGAGAATGGACAAGTATGCTCCCCGGGTGTAGCGAAGCAGCGTATGCGCCTCGACCCATTCCGCGAATGCGATGGAGGCCAGCGCGGTTTCCCGGCTCATGTCGATTTTGCCCGCCCATGCGTGCCACCGCAGGAGGTCATATACATATATGTTGTCATTCGAATCGGAGTCGAAATATACCGGCGCCTCCGGGGGCTGAGCCGCGATCAGTTCTCGGCCGAGCTGAAGTTCACGGTCGATTTCGGCGCGGTACGCGGCGAGCTCGCCGGCCAGGGCGGGATCGATGCTGAACAAAGGATACCCGGTCACCTTGTACACGATGAATTGCTTCGCCTCGGACACGGACGACAGTTGCGGAAATAATTCCGGCCGGTACGGCTGCGAATCGACGACGAGCCCCGCGTCGCGCAAACGGCGCAACTGATATTCGGTGCAGAGGCGTTCGGCCAGCCAGGCCGGCCCCAGGACGCCGATGACGAACGCGGCGACGACGGCCAGCGCCGGCGGGAACAGGACCAGGGCGCACATCACTTGCCGGAATTCCCGCCGTTGAGCCCGGCGGATCACCGGCGATTGGTTGGCGCCGACCAGACAGGCGAAGAATCCGTATCGGTCGTCCGGGACCGGAGCCGGCGGCAGCGGATCGTCGTCGGCGGCCTCCCGGAAACGCGCATATTCGGCACAGGTTCGGCGGCGG
>JAVBSD010000119.1:0-3312 GCA_031547325.1 Victivallaceae bacterium
CGGTAATCCCGGGTGACCAGGGGGACGTTGAGCTCGAAGCCGGGCTTCTCGCCGGACAGGTGTTCCTTGCCCCAGCCTTTGGGCAGCGGCATCCAGTAGCCCCACGGCTCGGAGTACTGCGACACCATCATGCCGGCGGCCTGGGTCGCGGTCATCGCGGCCGCGCTGATGTATTCGTATTCGCACTGGTGGTAGCCGACGCCGCATGCGGCGGCCGACTCGAAGTCATTGATCCACAGCGCCCAGGAGCCCTCGTAATTCGAACGGTGCTCGAAGCACTCCGGGAACAGTTTGTAGTACTCGGCCAGCGCGCCCCGGAAGCCGGACTCGGCGTCGAAGGCGTACAAGCTCAGTTCGAACCACGCCTTGCCGGGAAAGCGGGCGGTCTCCTGCGCCAGGCCGAGCGGCACGTCGGCGTGGAGCCGGCCGACGCCGTCGTTGTCGAGATTGTAGTGATAGCTGAAGAAGCGCGGCGTCTTCATCGAGTGGGCATACCCGACTCCGGTCATGTCGTCGAAGACCCCGGTCAGCGGGATCTGGCTCTGACGGTGCCCGGCGATGCCGTCGAATTGGGCGTAGCCGCGTCCGGGATGGCATTCTTCGCTCCAGGAGCGGTCGCCCCAGGTGTTGCCGAAATGCCACTGCGACGGCTTGAGCGCCATGATCAGCGTCACCGTGACGGCGCGGTCGCCGCCGGTGGTGTCGCTGATTTCAAAGTACAGATCGATGGCGCCGCCGCGCGGGGTGAATCGCGCCGTGAAGTCGAGTTCCAGCTCGGCGGCGCGTCCGGAAAAGACCAGCGCTTCGCCGTCCGGGACCGCGTGCCCGGTGAGCCGGGCGCGTTTTCCGGAGACTTCATCGACGATTTCGAAGCCGGAGAAGGTTCCGGGCTGGAGCAGTGAACGCCGTCCGGCTTTCCAGTCGCGGACGGTGCCGTCGCCGTCGATGACGATCGCCTGGACGGCGGGATCGCCGACGATGGCGGCCGGAAGCGCGCCGGCGGCGAACAACGCCGCCAGCGCCAGTAGGTTGCGGAACATTTTCATCAGTTGAACTGTACCAGTTGAGTCCGGCGGGCCGGAAGAGTCAGGGTGATGCGGACGGTCGCGCCGTCGGCGGCGAATTCAACTCCGGTGGCGTCGACCAGTTCGGCCGCGCCGGTGAAGGCGCAATTGGGATAGTCGGATTTTTGCAGGGTCAGCGTGACGGTTTCTGCCGTATCGGAGTTGTTGTAGAGCGTGAAGTAGAGTCCGTCGGCCGGGTTGCCGCCCCAGCGTTCGACCAGCGTCGGGCCGGTGGCACTGGCGCGGGGCAGGACTTCCCATCCGGCATGGTTGATCGCGTCGAGCATTTTGGCATAGCGCGGACAGACCTGGAGCAGCCGCTCGATGATCTCCGGGCGCTTCCACGAATCCGAGGTGCCGAGGTAGATGCCGAAGAACAACGCGTGGTTGAGCCGGCGGTCGGTTTCCGCGATCGTGGTGTCGGTGTAGCTGATGCGGTAGTCGAGCATGGTCACCGGCTTGCGGTTGGCCAGGATGCGGAAGGTCCGCAGGTCGGAGAGGCTCTCCAGGTGCTCGCCGACGTGTTCGCCGGCGCCGAGCGCGTCGAGATAGGCGATGTGATAGGCGATCACCGGGTTCCAGCTGTTGTCGAAGAGGCTGTAGTTGTGCTCGTCGCAGTAGCGGCGGAACTCGGCCAGGAATTCGGCGTTGGCCAGCGCGTTGTGGATCGCCGGCACCGCCTTGCCGTCGACCATGGCGAAGGTCAAAGGCACGGTGGCGTACTGGAAGTGTTCGCGCCGGAAGTTGTAGGTCTTCCAGCCGACGCCGAAGACCACGCTGTCGAGGTAGACCGCGTCCAGCTTGGCGCCGGCGCCGTCCAGCTTGGCGGCGGTGTGCTCGACCTGGTTGAGTTGGATGTCGTAGCGGTTGGGGTGGGGCAGGTAGGGACTGGAGTTGTCCAGGATGAAACCGCCGTACCACTTTTTGCGCGCTTCGTGCGGCGTCCACGGGAAGTCGAGGCCGCCGCCGCCGTAGCAGTGAAAGACCCATTCGCCGTGTTCGGTTTCGATGGCGGTATTTTCCAGCACTTTGACCACGTAGGAGCGGGTCAGGCCCGGGTAGCGGTCGGATTCGCTGTCGTCATCGGCGTCCAAAGCCAGTTCGGCATGGTAGGCCTGGGTATCCAGCGGCGTATAATAGCCGTCGACGACGTTGACCGGCTGCGGATGGCCGGCGGGCAGCTGGTTGGCTTCGGCCCATTCCGGGCGGATCGGCTGCCAGATGGCCCAGGGTTCGGAATACTGCATCGCCGCCAGTCCGGCGGCCTGGCTGGCCGGCACCAGACCGACCGGGTCGGAGTATTCGAATTCCTGCTGGTTGTAGCCCATGCCGATCTCCTTGGCCGCTTCGAGCATATCTTCGCCGACCCACAGCGCCCAGCCGCCGTAGGGGGCGTTGAACTCGAAGCACTCCGGGAAGGTCCGGTAGTAGCGGTCGACGATGCCGCGCAACCCCGAATCGGAGGCGCCGCCCATCAGCGCGAACTGGAATCCGGCGCGGTGCGGGAAGTTCACGGTGTCGCCGACCAATCCCAGGTCGACCGACATCGCGAGGATGGCCGTCCCGTCGGACAGGACGAAAAACGGATAGGAGATGAAACGTGTCTTGCGCATCGAATGCGCCAGCGCGACGCCCTGCTTGCCGTTGTCGGCCGGAGCGAAAGGCACCTGCGACTCGTTGTGGCCCGAAAAGGCGTCGATCTGGTTGGCGCCGCGCCCCGGCGCGACCTTTTCCATGCCGTCGGCCGTATTGAGCCAGGTGTTGCCGAAGCCCCAGTCGCCCGGCTTGAGCCGGACCGAGAACTGTACCGTGACCGCGCGGTCGCGCCTGGCCAGGTCGATGACTTCGCAATCGGCGATGATCGAACCGGCGTTGCCGGCCGTGAACCGGCACTGCAGCCGCAGATTGAGTTCGGGACAGCTTCCGTCGAAGAACAACGCGCCGTCGGCGGCGGTGATCTGGCCGGCCGCCGCCTGGCTTTGGCCGGTCATCGCGTCGGTCAGGGTGAAGCCGGAAAATTCTCCCGGCTGCAGCAGATCGGCGCCGTCGACCACCCAGGCGCTCAGGGCGCCGTCGGCGGTGAATTCAATGGCGTTTTGCGACCGGTCGCCGATGCCGGCGGCGAAAGCGGCCGGCAAAAGCGACAGAACGGCCAGGGCGAAAAGAGTCCGCAGAAATTTCATCATAAATCCGTAATAACTTGTCGTGAATGGAAAATCGATCAGTGCTGCCAGACCCGGCCGAAAGC
>JAVBSD010000022.1:0-2722 GCA_031547325.1 Victivallaceae bacterium
AGACCTTGGATTCGGCCATCGGCGGCAACAGCCGCAGCGTCGCCTCCGGACTGTTGCGCATCAACGCGGTGCGTTC
Organism: Victivallaceae bacterium; assembly: GCA_031547325.1. Lineage (GTDB taxonomy): Bacteria > Verrucomicrobiota > Lentisphaeria > Victivallales > Victivallaceae > JAVBQJ01. The sequence goes on from JAVBSD010000022.1 coordinate 77, forward strand.
GGGGTCGGTTTCGGAGTGCAGCAGCGCGAATTCGTTGGGGTGCAGATCGTAACCGTGTTTCGCGAGCTGGTGGCGGCGATAGATTTCCTGCAGCGCGGCGTTGGGGACGGTGAGATGCCGGAAACCGGTGTACATGGCCTCGGCGTCGACCTTTTCGCGCTCGAAATCCATGACTTTGAGCCCGAGGGTGTCGGCCTTGAGCCGCAGGTTGATGTCCTTGCTGACGAAGATCACCCGCCGCGATTTGGCCATTTCCAGCGCGGCGCACAGGATGCGGTTGTCGGCGGAATCGGCGCTCCACCCGGCTTCGAGCATCCGCTTGAGCGAATCGGCGTAGTTGTCGCCGGGGGCGCCCAGGATCATCAGCTTGCCGGTGGCCACCGGGGAAACGGCGGAGAGCGGCACGCCCTCTTTGAGCGAACCGGCGGCGCGCAGCTTGTCGAGCACCCGGATCACCCGGCGGGTGTTGCGGCCGAGTTCGTCCTGATTGCGTTTGAAGCGGTCGAGTTCTTCGAGCACCGCCATCGGGATGGCGACGTCGTTGTCCTTGAAGGCGTCGAGGCTGGCCGCGCTGTGCAGCAGCACATTGGTGTCCAGAACGAAAACTTTGACCGGCATGATAAGGAACTCCTCTCGCGGATTTTACCGGCTCAAGATAACACTTCCGCCGCCGAAAAGCAAATTTTTCCGGGCAATAAAGCGTCCATGACGAAAAAAAACCGGTTTTTTTCAATATCAGATTTGCATTTTTCATACTTTAAGGTTAATTCATTAGTGGAATCGCCGGCAGTAGCGCCGGCAATGGAAATCATCCACAAAAAATAAGGGAGATACATCTATGAAATATTATTCCGAAGACCATGAATGGGTCGAGGTCAACGGCGCCGAGGCGACCATCGGCATTTCCATCCATGCCGCCGAGGAGCTCGGCGACATCACCTACATCGAATTGCCCGAGGAGGACGAGGACTTCATCGTCGGCGACATTCTCGGCGTGGTCGAGTCGGTCAAGGCCGCCAGCGACATCTACGCGCCGATCTCCGGCACCGTGGTCAGCGTCAACGAAGCTTTGCTCGACGACCCGAGCCTGGTCAATGATTCTCCGGAAGAGCGCGGCTGGATCTGCAAGCTCAGCAATATCGATTCGAGCGAACTCGACGATATGATGAACGAAGCTTCCTACGCCAAGTACCTGCGCAACCTCGAAAAAAACAGCTGATTTACTCCACATGCCATACACTGCCAACAGCGCGGCCGAACAGGAGCGGATGCTGGCCGCTCTCGGCTGGCGCGATTTCGATGCCATGTGGGACGCGGTCGGCATCGGCGACCCGGTCCCGGAGTTCAAGCTGTCCGCCGGCCTCTCCGAATTCGAGGTTTCGCGGCGGCTGCGCCAACTGGCGGCGCGCAATTCGGTCGAGCTGGTCAGCTTCCTCGGGGGCGGCTACTACGACCACCTGATCCCGGCGGCGGTGGACGCGCTGTCGGGGAGGGCGGAATTTTACACCGCGTACACCCCCTATCAGCCGGAGGCGTCCCAGGGGACGCTGCAGGCGATTTACGAATATCAGTCGCTGATCTGCCGCCTGACCGCGATGGAGGCGGCCAACGCTTCGCTCTACGACGGCGGCACCGCGCTCTTTGAAGCGATCATGATGGCGGCGCGGATCACCCGGCGGCGCAAGGCGGTGATTTCGCGGGCGGTTTCGCCGATTTTCCGCCGCATGGTCGCGTGCTACTGCGCCAACCTCGACGTCGAACTGGTCGAGGTTCCGGAGGCCGGCCTCGGCTCGAACCTCGCGGCGCTCGGCGAAGCGATCGACGGCGACACCGCCTGCGTGCTGGTGCAATACCCCAATTTCTTCGGCGCGCTCGAAGATTTCAGCGCTCTGACCGCGCAAGCCCACGCCCGCAAGGCGCTGGCGGTGGCCAGCGTCTACCCGATCGCGCTGGCGCTGGCCAGGCCGCCCGGCGAAATGGATTTCGACATCGTGACCGGCGAGGGGCAGAGCCTCGGCCTGCCGCTGAGTTTCGGCGGTCCCTACCTCGGATTCATGGCGGTCAAGCTCGAACACGTGCGCAAAATGCCCGGCCGGGTGGTCGGGCGCACCGCCGACGAACAGGGCCGCGAGGGCTTCGTGCTGACCCTCCAGACCCGCGAGCAGCACATCCGCCGCGCCCAGGCGACGTCGAATATCTGTTCCAACGAGAGCCTGTGCGCGCTGCGGGCGGCGATCTATCTGTCGCTGACCGGCAAGGAGGGGCTGCGCGAGGTGGCCGCCCTGGCGGCGGCCAAGGCGTGTTTCCTGCGCGGCGAGCTCGCGCGGATCGCCGGGGTCAAGCCGGTCGGCGGCGAACCGTTCTTCAACGAGTTCGTCGTCGAGCTGCCGCTGGACGCCGCCGAGGTGGCGGGCCGGCTGATCGACCGCGGCTTCGCGGCCGGCTTTCCGCTCGGCCGCTACTACCCGGAGCGCGCCAACCAGCTGCTGGTGGCGGTCACCGAAAAGCGCAGCCGCGAAGAACTGAAGAATTTCGCCACGGCGATGGAGGCGGTCTTATGGAAATAATTTTCGAGCGCAGCCGGCCGGGACGGCGGGGGACGCCGCTGCCGGAGTGCGACGTGCCGCGCGTCGACGCCATCGGCGG
>JAVBSD010000172.1:0-7468 GCA_031547325.1 Victivallaceae bacterium
CCGCCGATCACGATCGTCTCGCCGTCGTAGATCTTGGCCCGGACGTTGAGATCGCGGTGAGCATAAATCGGCATCCAGATCGTCGAGGTCAGGCGGAGAAATTCTTTCGCGGTCCAGTCGCGGCTTTCGCCGGTCGGAGAAATCTGGTAGACCACGTTGGTGTAGTCGTAGGTCCAGTCGGAGATGTAGCTGGTGATGTTGAGGTTCAAATCCAGCGTGATGGTGTAGTTGTCGGGGCCGACCACCGGACGCACCGCGAACTTGACGCCCAGATCTCGCCCATTGCCGAAACTCGGAGTCGGGGCCTCGATCGTCCCGATGCCGTTGCCCCAGTCGTTGTTGTTGCTGTTGCTGCTGCTGCTGTCGCTGTCGCTTTCGTCATCCCCGAAATCCCAATCCTCCGGCAGATACCGGGTCTCGGTCATCTCCAGATACGCCTGGGTCCCGCTGGCGGTCAGGATGCGCGGCGAGTTCAGGACCTCGGCCTTGCTGTTGTTGCTGATCGCGTTGACCGACAGCGACAGGTCGACATTCATGTCGGTCCCGAAAAGCGACTCCCCGAAGTTCGGGAAAATCTTGAGCCCGCTGAGCACCGAGGGACTGCTGCTCAGCCGCAGCGGGTTGTCGTTGCCCTGCTGCCCCGCGGAACCGACATCATCGTTGATGCCCCAGCCCGGATGGCTGGAACCGGCCGCGGCCACGCTCAACACCCAGTTGAAGCCGAGCTGATCCATGTGCGCTTCGCTCACTTCGACAATCCGCGCTTCCACCAGCACCATCGGGACCTCGACGTTGAGCTGGCGCAACAGGTTGTCCATCTTGCGCAGATTTTCCAGGGTGTTGGTGACGATCAGTTTGTTGCCGCGCAGGTCATAGGCGACCGAGGATTTCGGCCCGAAGGGAATGCCGCGCTCTTCGAAATATTGCACCAGCCGGGTGCTGGAAACCGGCTCGAGCTTCTTGGCGAACTCAATCGCCGCCGGATCGTAGGTGAAGGAAGCTTCGCTGCCGCCGGTCACTCCGCCGGTCGACATGGCGTCGTTGATGCGCGACGCCGACGCGCTCGTCCTGGGGGAACTGGATTTGGAATTGGAACGCGAGGAAGACGAAGCGCCGACCCCGGGAACCCTCGTGATCCCGCCCGTGTAACCGCCGCCCTGGGCATTTTTGCCGCCGCCGGTCACCGGATAGTTCAACTCGCCGCCGTCAAAGGGCAGCGCGTTCTGCCCGGTGGGCAGCACCGGATTGACCCGGCGGTTGTTGAGAATGCCGCCGGCGGTGGTGTCGATCTCGCCTTCGGAAAGGCGGGAGATCACTTCGCGCCGGATCGGGAAGGATTCGGTCTGCAGCTCGTCGACGGTCTTGCCGATGAACACGCCGCCGTTGTCGACCCGGTACTTGAGCCCGGTCGCCTGGCAAATGTAACGCACCACTTCGCTCATCGGAATATTGTTCATCACCATGGTGATATGCGGCAGGGGCTCGGCCTCCTGCAGCGTCAGCAGCCCCACCACCTGGATTCCGGTCTTGTCCGGGTCATAGAGCAGGCTGTATCTTTTCAGGAAGTTGATCGCGCTGAAGATATCCTGTTTGTCGAACTCGATGCGCGGGAAGATGATCTTCTCCATTTTCTGCATGATGTCGGTGGACGAGAGCGCCCGCGAAACCGGCGTGGGCAGAATATTGCTCCGGGATTGGGTCTGCAGCACCGGGACCACGGTGTTCCAGTTCATATAGCCTTCCATGGCCGCGGCCTCCGCCTTGAAGCGGGCGGTCCCGTACTGATACATCTTGCCGTAGACCCGTTCGAGGAAGACGATCGCCGGCTCATAATACGGGTCGATGACGAAAATCTTTTCCAGGGTGGCGCGGGCGTCCTCAAGCCGGCCGCCTTCGAAATACACCCATGCCTGGCGCATCATGATCTGCAGCTCTTCGACCTTGTCTTCGTGATCGGGAGCCGACGTTTCCAGCGCGATGGCGCGCCTGTAATCATCGGACTTGATCATCTTGTTGCAGTCGTCGACCAACGCCGTCACCTCGTTGGCGTAGCGCGAATCGATCAGGTTGACATCGTTGGCTACCAGAATCGCCTGGGTGTAGTTGCCGTCGCGGAACTGCTTGCGGGCGTCCTCGAGAATCGAACGGGCCCAGATGCTCTTGAAGGCCTTGTATTCGGATTCGATGCTCTTGGCGCGGCGGAACGCCAACTCGCCGGGCATCGCCTGAAGACGGGACAGGACGCGCGCATAAGCATCATCGGCTTCCCGGTACTTATTCTCCGCGGCCAATTCGGCCGCGGTCTGATACAGCTCTTCGATCGCGTCAAACTGCTGTTCGCGCTCAACCCGGATCTCTTCGGTCAGGCTGGCGACGTCTTCGCCGGAGGCGGCAAAAGCCGCTCCGCCCACCATGACCATCTGGCCGATCAGACAGAGCGAACAGGGCTTCCACGCCCATCCCGATGCTTTGTGTACTCGCATGTTCCTTACCCCAATGAAAACGGTTTTTATATCCATTATTCTTAATAGCTTATGGCGTGCTTCAGCGCCTCGGGCCGTTGTTCGGATTGTACGGCATGTTCGGGTTGTACGGCATGTTCGGGTTATACTGCATGTTCGGATTGTACTCGGGCTGCTGGACCCGCATGTTGTTCGGCACGGCCGCTTCGGTACCGATGGTCTTCCGCTCTTCCGTCCTGGGAATGCCCAGGACCACCCGGAGCTTCCCGATATCGCACTCGATCACATCGTAGTGCTGAATCCCGATGCGGGCGTTGCCCATCGTGACGACGTTGCCGGCGGAAACGGCGTACTCCTCGTCGCTGCCGAGATCCTTCATGAAGATCCTGTGCTCCGGATAGTGGGCGACCGCGTTGACCTTCAATTCGATCTCGTTGCCGGTTTCGACGTCGCGGATTCGCGCCGTCGACTCGTCGGTAGCTTCGAGGTCGGAAGAATCGGCCGGATAGCGCGGCGTGATCTCGATCACCTCGAAAACCTTGTTGTCGATGGTGGTGCGGGTGTTGAGGAAACGCATCGGCCGGTTGATTTCACCGGTCAGGTTGCCGTATTTGTCCTTGACCGGAATGTCCAACTGGATGTACCAGTGTCCCTTGTCTTCGTTCTTCGGCGCGTTGACCACGCTCAGCTTGGCTCCGAGCTGCAGCTGCCGGGCCTCGGTCACATACAGCCGTTCCCACAGCGGCGGATGGCTCGTCCCATCGTTCGGGTCGGTTCCCATGAACATCTCGTAGCGATAACTGAAGCCGTCGCCGTCCACGTCATACAACTCTTCCGGCTGAATGTCCGGGCCGATGGTGAAAACGCGTTTCCACGGCGGCTGGCGCTGCTTCAATTCCCGCGCACAGGAGGCGATCGGACAATTTTTATCGTTGAAATAGCTCAGCGGGATCAGATGGCTGCAGTAGGGACACCGTCCGAGCAGCGGCGGCAGGGTCAAATCGACGATCAGGAGCTCCGCGCGATCGGGCGTCCATACCTGATTGGCCTTGACCATCTGCAGCGGGAGATCGAAGGTCTCCGCTTTGAAGTTGGTCTCCTCATGAGTCTGCTTCTGAAACTCCGGCACGTCCAGGGGCGAACGGTCGACGGTGATGTCGCGTCCCAACAGGAGAAGCAGCAAACTGAGCAACACCAAGAGCCCGGCGAGAATAACCTTCTCGTAGTGCCGACTGAAAAACTCCACTTGACGCCTCCCGTTTATTCCTGTTCAAAGTCTTTATTGGTCTGGATGATGTAATCAATGACCATATCGACTTCCAGTTCGATTTCGGCGCCGATCACCGGTACGCCGTAGCTTTTCTGTTCATTCAGCGGTTTCTTCTTCTCCAGCTCCTCCTGGTACTCTTCCCAGGTCATCTGGCTGCCGGTCATCCCGGGCTGCGTGGCCATTCCGGGCTGCGTGGCCATTCCGGGCTGCATGGCCATGCCAGGCTGCATGGCCATGCCAGGAGCTTTCGCCCCGCTCATGGAACCGGGGGATTTTATGCCGCTGCCGCCGCCGGAGCGCTGGTCCTGTTTCCGGGTGCCGCGCCGCGAAACCAGCGGCTGGTCGGCCGTGGAGGCGTCCTTGGCGCCGGGACCGGTTCCGAGTCCGGTCATGCCCGAAGACTTGCCGGAGCTCATCGACTTCGGCGAACCGCTGCTGCCGGAGACGGCGGTCGCCGGCGGCGGCAGGTCAAGCACAATGCTCTCGGTGGACTCTTCGTGGGCACTTTCCGCGATGCGGATTTCGCGCGCCTCATCTACCCACGGCTGGATGGTCATCCGGCGAATGATGTAGAAACGGCGTTCCGCCGCGGCATCGTTGAGCCGGTCGCAAATGTCGTAAATGCTGTTCATGGTTCCGATCATCTTGACCCGGAAACGGTAGACCGTGTACTCCCCGCTTTCGGCGGGATCGCCCAGATCCACCCGGGAGAAATCCCACAGTTCGGCGATGGTCGGCGGCGGGACACTGTCATCGGCGGCTTGGGACTGGTCGCTCTCCTCTTCCCGCGGCGGCCCGACGATCCGCCGCGTCAGGTCGGAGACGATCTCCATGCTCTTGCCGACGTAGCCGAGCTGCCGGACGCCGACCTGGGTGTCGGGGAAGGTAAAGGCGGCGGCGGCCGGGTCCACCGCGATTTTGTTTTCAAGGCAGAGCGCGGTCAGCTTCCGCTGCTGATCCTGGAGGAACTTGGTCGCCTCCCGGAGGTTGCCCTGGAAGTCCCGGGGCACGCCGAGAGCCTCGAAGAAGATCTCTTCACGGGTTTCGGTGGTGACCGGAATATAGGTCAGTTCAACGGCCTTCGCCGCGAAAGCGCCGAGAGCCTTCTCCCAGTCATCGGATTTCCAGGAATAAGGAAACTCGTCCATCTCCTCCTCGCGAATGTCCTGCCGCGAATTGCGGAACGCGCGGAATTTGTCCCGGTGGGAAAAGTCGCTGGTGTTGCCCGCGCGGCCGTCCCAGAAGGATTTGAAATACTTGTAGAAGTCCTGGTAAACCTTGAAGCGGAGCTCCGCCCGGATCTCGTCGGTCAGCTGCGGCTTGGCAAACGGTTCCTCGTTTTCCGGCCGCTGCTCCTCTTGTTGCTGCCAGGTCAGCATGGCCTCATTGAGCCAACGCTGCTCCGCCTGCTTGTAAATGCCCAGCGCGGAAAAGAACTCCTCGATCGCCGGCAGCATGGGATGCCCGAAATAATGCTGCACATCGATCACCATCCGCCTGTATCCGTCGCGATCTTTGGTGACAGCGGTGATATTGGCCGGCGAGGGCGGAACGGACCTGTTCTTCAGATTGTCGATCTGGGTGCGCAAATTTTTGGTCTCACTGACCGCACGGCGCATTTCCAGATAACTGCCGATGGTGAAGATCATCATGATGATCGTACCGATAACCGCCACCGTCAACACGGTGACCAGAATCAGATTGCGTTTGATAAATCTTTTCATCGAGCCACTTCTTATTGCAGGTTTTGCTCTATGGACGTTTTCAGCTTCAGCAGAATCCGAAACTCGCCGACGTTGGTCGTACCCGATCCGAACGAAAAGACCCGGTGGGAGGAGTCATCCAACTCGAACATCGTCGAACGGTCGAGATTATGCTGGAAAATATTCGGCGTATCGTCGTTTTCGCGGTTGAGATAAGTCCAATGGCCGATCACCTCGATATAATCGATGCTCTCGCCCATGGAGTCGGTCTCGCCCGCAACCCAGGCCGGCTCTTCCACCACCATGGCGGTGCCGCCCATACCGCCCATACCGCCCATACCGCCAAGTCCACCCATGCCGCCGCCGCCGATGCCGCCGCCGCCGCCAATACCGCCGCCGCCGATGCCGCCGCCGCCGATGCCGCCTCCGCCCATGCCGCCGGGACCGCCCATGCCGCCGGGACCGCCCATGCCGCCTATTCCACCCATGGTGGAGGAGCTGCCGGTATTTGAACTGGCGCTTCCGGCGCGATCGTCGCCGGGGACGACGGAAGAAATCCACATATTTTTAGTCATCAACGCCTTCAACCCCTCGATCACCTCGAACCAGGTGGCGCGTTTCTGAATGTGCTTGAGCGCGTTATCGTAGGTCTGACGGGAGGTCGTGAAATCCCTGGAAACGCGGTCCAGCTGATCGGCGAAATTCTGGGCGAGCGCGACGTCGGCGAGAACGCGGTCGACGTTCTGTTTCTCGATGTCCCGCCGCCGCGCCGCCACCATGAAGATGGCCAGGAGGCAGAAAAACACCACCAGCACGCTCAAATAGAAATAGAGCTTCTTGGGCTGCAGCGCCTGCTGCCGTTTGATCGACAGCGGCAGCAGATTGATTTCCACCGGGCAGCTGATCGCGTGACGCAGGCCGAGGCCGATCAGTTCGGGAAAGCGCGGCGCGTAGTCGATCAGCTGTTCGCGATCGATGTATTCGGGGAGGGTCACCACGCCGAAGACGTTGAGGTACTCCACCGGGATGCGCAACTTCTCATTGAAGAAGTGCGGCGTATAGGCGATGATCGAACTGCCGCCGCACAGCAGCATGCGCTGCGGCCGGTTGCCGTTATGCTGCGAACGCCAGACGTTGATCGAACGGTTGATTTCGCCGTGGAGCCGGGTCATGACGTTTCGGGCGATCTTGGAGATGGTCGCCGCCACCTCGGAATCCGGGTCTTCGTAGGCGCCGCCCAGAGCCACGAAGCAATGGCGGCGCTTCAGCTCCTCGGCGTCGGTGAAGCCGATATTGAACTCCTTGGCGATCTGCTGGGTGATCAGATGGCCGGCGAAAGGAATATTCCGGGCGAAAATCCGCCCCTGGTCGACGAAGACCAGGTTGGAAGAGCGGCCGCCGATATTCAGGATCATGTCGCACTGGTCTTTGCCGATCTGGTTGGCGCGCGACGCGTTGAAGAAAGCCGTCGGAGCAATTTCGACCGACAGGATTTTGATCCCCGCGTCTTCGACGGCGTCGGTCAGCGCGACCAGCAGGTCCTCCTTGACCGCGACGAAGAGCGCCTCCATCTCATCGGAGGTGACCACCCCCTCGGCCGGAGCCGGTTCGGCCCCCTCCGCCGCCGGAGCTTCCAGCAACTGGGTGTGCTTGATCAGCTGGTAATCCCAGACCACCTCTTCCATCGGATAGGGGACGGTCTGCCGCGCTTCGAACTCGACGATCTGGACGATCTGCTGGCGCCGCTCGGTGGCGGCGGGGAGCTTGCTCAACCGGGTGAAGAAATTCTTCCCGGAGATGGCGATCCGGGCCTGGTTGGCGGTGAACTTTTTGCTGCCGATCAGCTTCCGGAAAGCCGCGGTAAAGTCGAATACAAAATCACTCTCGCCGTCGGCGACCTCGTAGGTCTCGAATTCATAATGCCGAAGCTCCATCCCGCCGTGCGGCGGATAGGCGAATTCGGCAATCTTCAGACTGTTTCCTCCGATATCGATCGCCAGAACCGAGTTTTCTTTTGCCATCTTATTTTTACC
>JAVBSD010000009.1:0-2743 GCA_031547325.1 Victivallaceae bacterium
GAACGGTTTCAATCCTCCGGGTTGCTCGCCGAGCACGTATTCGCCGGCGGCCGCATTCAGGAACTGGGCCACTGTCGGGGTCACGTCATCGACGGGGCCGGTATAGGTCAGGGTCTGAAAATTCAGGTTCAGGATCAGGTCGTTGTCGAGCATCATCCGGATCAGGTCGCCGGAAAATTCCTCGTTGACGCCGCGCACCAGCACGTTGAGGAGCGTCATCCGCACTCCGGCCGCCGTCAGATTTCCCAACGCCCGGCGCTTGATCTCGCCGACCTCGGGCGAAGCGTGGAAAAATTCCAGAATCTCCGGCTCGAAGCCGTTCAACGACAAGACCACGCAGACTTCGCGCTCCGCCAGCGCCCGGCACAACGCCGGATCGGCGGCCAGCAGAACGCCGTTGGAATTCAAAGTCACCCGGCCGATCTCCGGCCGGCGGCACAAATCGAGCAATTCGAGCAGTCCGGGATGCAGCGTCGGTTCGCCGCCGGTGATGTTCACCAGGTCGAGCCGCCCGCCTCCGGCGGCGACGGCGGTGTCCAGCGTCCGGCGCATCTCGCCAGGGCTCATGAAATAGAGCTGGTCCGGACGGTTGTAGGTGAAACAATGGCGGCACTCCAGATTGCAGGCGTTGGTGATCGAAAACACCGGCAGCCGGCAGCGCGAAGCGTGCATCCGGCACGGACCGCAATCCAGCGGACACCCGTCGCGGGACGCCCGCGCCGACGGCAGGGGCGAATCGTCGCGGACGCCGCAAGCAAGCCGGTCGAGGTATTCATCCCGGTCGAAAGCGATCAGGGTTTCGCGCCCGGGACCGCAGCCGGGACACAGCGACTGCTGAAAGACCCGATCGCCGCGGAAAAAGACCCGGCCCGGCACGATGCCGCGGCAGGAACGGCACATGCCGCGCACCGTGTTGAAGTAGGTTTCCGGATGTTTTTCGAGCTTGCCCGAGCCCACGGTTCACTCCCTTTCCCGATAGAGCGCCCGAAACAGGGCGCCGCGTTCCTCCGCGTCGAAATACTCCCCGATCGGCGCCTCGCGGTAGGTCATCGTCCCCCCGGCGCTTCCGGAGACGGCCAACATGTGATCCCCCGCCGGTTCCAGACGCAACTTCCAGAGCGCGCCGGGTCCGCATTCCCCGGCCCCGGGCAGCCGCAGCATCGCAAAGGAGGTGATTTCGGCCCAGAAACGGAATTCCGATTCGGCCGCGACCCAAAACCCGGCCCCCTCGGCGGCCAGCGCCAGACACAGTGACCCCGATGCGACCGCGTCCACCCCGAGCGGCAGGCCGAGCGAATATTCCTCCAGCGACACCGCATGCGCCACGGTCAGCCCCCGGCCGCGCCGCCACGCTTCGATGCGGTCGACCCAGCGGTATTTCATATTCCTCCGTCCACCGCAATGCTCTGGGCGTTGATATAAGACGATTCGTCGCCGAGCAGAAAGGCGACGACGTCGGCGACCTCCCCGGCGGTGCCGGGACGGTGCGCCTGGCAGTATTTCAGATATTCCGCGAGCTCCGGCTCCGGCACCAGCTTCCCGATGCCGTCGTCGAGCATTCCCGGCACCACCTCGTTGACCCGGATATGGTACCGCGCCAGTTCGCGCGCCAGTGCGATGGTGAAGCCCGACACCGCCGCCTTGGCCGTGGCGTAATGCACCGGGACCTCCAGCAGCCGGTGGCCGGCGATGCTGCCGATGTTGACGATGGAGCCGGCTTTGCGCCGGATCATGCCGCGCACCACGGCGTGAGTGGTCAGAAACATCGTCTTGAGGTTGCCGTCGATCACCCGGTCCCAGTCGGACTCCTCGATCAGCGCGAAAGGCATCACCTGGGTGACGCCGACGTTGTTGACCAGGGCGTCGACGCCGCCAAAGACACTTTCCAGCCGCGCCGCGACCGCCGCGGCGTCGCCGGAATTCAGCAAATCGGCCCGGCAGGGCAGAGCGCCGGGTTCCGCCGCCAGCGCCTCCGCCTTCGCCTCGTCGCTGCGCCAGGTGAAAGCCACCCGCCAGCCGGAAACGGCGAGCTTGCGCACCAATGCTTTGCCCAATGCGCCGGTCCCGCCGGTGACCAGAACCGTCTTCATCGTCCCTCCTCCTCTTTCATCATCCGTTCGACCAGACTGACAAAGGTCGCCACCCGGAACACCCGCGGCAGCGCCTTGGTTTCCAGCCCCTCGGCAAGTTCGCCGGCCGGCACTTCGGGCAAAGCCCGCCGCAGCTCCGCCAGCGCGGCGGCAGTGTAAACCCCGTCCTGTTCGTAAGGCACGTCGCCCAGCCGCTCCCTGGCCTCGCGCTCGATATCCCGGGGATTGATCTTCAGCTTGAACCGCTGCTCCAACTGAAAAACCAGATCCAGCAGATCCAGCGAATCCGCCCCGAGATCGCCGACCAGCCGGTCCTCGACCGCAATGCCGCCGGCCTCCAAATCCAGCACCGCCGCCACCGCCAGCGTCACCTGGCGCACCACCTCATCATGTCCGATCATTTAACATACCCCAATGCCACGGCGCCGTAAAGCCGCCAACGGCCGTTCAAGCCAAGCAATTCCTTCATTTCTTCCTCGGCCGCCAGCAATCCGGTCATCATGCAGCTCCCGATGCCGCGGTCGCCGGCCGCCAGAATCAACTGCTCCGCCGCCATCAGCGCCGAAGCGCCGTTGCCGTGGACCTTCTCCGCCGCGTCGCCGAGCATCTCCGCCACAAACCCCGGCGGCCGCCGCCCGGCGACGAACACCACC
>JAVBSD010000295.1:0-6110 GCA_031547325.1 Victivallaceae bacterium
TCGCCGACCGGGCGGCTCCGCCCGGCCTCCCGGCCGGGCGTGGCTACTGGTTCGCCTGGGTTGTCAGGCGCCCCGCCTACGCGGCTGGACCGCGCCAGGCGGGACCCACCTGGACCCTGCCCAAAGCTGCGCGGCGGCCGACTATTTTGTTTGTTTTTTATTTTTTGGGGAACTCAGAGCTCGATCACTTCGAGCACAACCCGATGCCGCACCACTTCCCCGGGCTCCAGCTGCCGCAACTTCCCCATCTCGGCAAACTTGGCCTGCCCGACCGGGAAACAGTTGGCCGGTTCGAGGCCGACCACGTAGTCGCCAAACCCCAACTGCTTCCATTCGACCAGATAAGGCAGCTCCTTGACGTTGTAGGAAACCCTGAGGCCCAGGCCGAGCGCCGGATTCTTCAACGTCGCACTGGCGTAACCCGCCTGATCGCCGGGGATTTCGTGCCAGAAAACCTGTTCGGCATACCCGAGCTTCGGCGCTTCGAAGCTGGCGCATTTCCCCAACCCCTCCTCCGCCACCGGCGAAGCCGGCGTAATCCGATGAGCGACGGTTTCCAGCACCGTCGAAGACGACACCAAAGGATAACCGAAGTTCATGTGGTAGAGCATCATGAACGGCGACGGCGTGGCCGCCTCATTGGTGATTTCATCCTCGATCGCCACCGTGTTGGTCCCGAGACAAGTCCAGATGCGGCGGCGCAACACCAGGTTTTCACCGAAAACCCGGCTCTCGCGCACCACCCCTTGAACCTCCAGCACATAGTCGTTGCCGCGCCACTCCTCGGCGGAATTCACGTTTTCGGCCTCCAGATGGGAGATCCGGCCGTGAAGACCGTGTTTTTCGTCGTTGTATTCATTGGGGCCGCCGACGTTTCTGAGACCGCAGGTGGTCAGAAGACCGCCGGTGTAACTGCGAAGCCAGGCCAGGCCTTCCGGCTCATAGGCGTGCGGATGCACCACGCCGTTGCGCGAAATCCACGCCAGCGGCACCCCGCGGTAACGAAAGTCGAGAATGTCCATCGCCCGGTCGCAGTTGACCACGAACGCCAGCCCCGAACCGTTGTCGACCTCCGCCAGGCGGCAGCCGCGGCCGCGCCCGTCGTCCAGAGTCATACGCCGGATGCCCGCCAGTTGACGCATGTGGCCCAGGTATTGCGCCAGCTCCCGCCGATCTTTCGACACGAATTTCCCGTTCATGATGCTTCTCCCCTGAAGTTGAGCAGCGGCCAGCCGTTGGTTTCGGCCAGCCGCCGCAGTTTGTCATCCGGATTGACGGCGAAAGGCGCACCGACCGCCGCCAGAATGAAGCGGTCGTTGAAGCTGTCGCCGTAATAAGCCACTTCGTCGAGTTTCACTCCGCGCCGGGCGCATTCCCGCTCGGCGACCAGGACTTTTCCGGCGCCGACCGGATAATTCCCGGAGTGACGCCCCGTGTAACGCCCGTCGACCAGTTCCAATTCCGCGCCGTGGCAGTAGTCGACGCCGAAATATTCCGCCACCGGCCGCGCCAGCACCAGATTGGTCGAAGTCAGAATCGCGGTGACGCAGCCGGAGGCGGCCGCTTCACGCACCCGCGCCAGCGCTTTCGGGCGAACCCGCTCCCGGACCACGGTCTCAAAGTGCTCCCGCGCCAGCGCGGCCATTTCGGCCTCGCTGCGCCCGGCGAATTCGGCGAGCTGGAACCGGGCGAAGGCCTCCGCGTCGAGGGTCCCGGCGAGGTAATCCTGATAAAAAGCATCGGCGGTCGCCAGAGCCGATTCGTCCGCCAGGCGCTTCGCCACCACAAAATCCTTCCACGAGACGTCGCAGTCATTCTCGATCAGGGTGTGATCCATGTCGAACCAGTGTTCGCGGACCGGCTTCATTGCGCGAACACCACGGTGCGGCTGCCGGAGACGATGATCCGGTGCTCCAGATGCGCTTTGACCGCGCGCGACAGCACCCGGCGCTCGATCTCCTTGCCGAGCTCGCGCAGCTGGTCCGGATCGAATTCGTGGTTGATCCGTTCGACGTCCTGCTCGATGATCGGCCCCTCGTCGAGGTCGGCAGTGGCGTAGTGAGCGGTGGCCCCGATCATCTTGACCCCGCGCTCCCACGCCCGCGAATAGGGATTGGCCCCCTGGAAAGCGGGCAGAAACGCGTGATGGATGTTGATGATCCGGTCGGGGTAACGCCCGATGAAATCCTCCGAAAGAATCTGCATGTAACGCGCCAGCACCACCAGATCGGTGTGGTGTTTGGCGAGCATCTCCAGCACCCTGGCCTCCTGCGCCGGCTTGCCTCCGCCGGCGACCGGGAAGCAGAAGAAAGGCACCCGGAACTTTTCGCAGACCTCCTCCAGCTCGGGATGGTTGCCGATCACCAGCGGAATTTCACAGGGCAGGTCGCCCTCCCGTGCGTGGACCAGGAGATCGTAAAGGCAGTGCGACGTCTTCGACACCATCACCGCGACCCGCGGCAGGCGGTCCCGGTAATGCAGACTGTACCCGAGGCCGCGCTCGGCGGCGAACCCGGCGAATTTCTTCTCCAGCTCCTTGCGGGTCAGCACCATGTCCGTCAGATCGAGGCGAATGCGCATGAAATACTGATTGCGCCGCAAATCGGTATACTGCTGGCACTGCAGCACATTGAACCCCTGCGAATAAAAAAACGTCGAAATCTCGGCCAGCAATCCCTTGCGGTCGGGACTCTGAACCAGGAAAACCGCCTGCTTGTCCATCGAATGATCCTCTTCCGGCTATTGCCATCCCATGACGTCGAAGGTCGCGCCGCGCGCCGTCCCGGTCGCCATCGGCAGCGGTTCCTTGTCGTCGATCCATCCCCAGCGCCGCGAAAACGGCCAGAACGCCACCAGCGCCCGCCCGACGATGTTGGCCCGGGGCACCGGTCCCCACATCCGGCTGTCGGAGCTGAACATTACATTGTCGCCGAGCATGAAATACGCATCCTCCGGCACCCGGAACTCCTCGCCGTAACGGGCCAGGAACTTGCCGGAGCGGCCGCCGACGACGTACGGCGAATGCGCCTGATACCCGCCCAGCCCGGAATAGAGCTTGGCGAAGGCTTCGCCGAACTCGACGACCGGACGGAATTTCTCCGCCCCCGCCGGCTTGACTTCGAGCCCGGCCTCGGTCATGCGCAAGGTGTCGCCGGGCAGCCCGACCAGGCGCTTGATATAAAAATAACCCGAGCTCTCGGCCAGCGGCCGGCCGCTCTCGTCGATGATGCCCTCGGTGGTGAAGACCACCACGTCGCCCCGGTCGAGGCCGGTCAGGTGAAAGCTGATCCGGTCGACGAAAAGATGGTCGCCGGAGGAAAGCCAGCCGTCGACGACCTTTTCGCCCTGGCGGTAACGCCGGTCGCCGTAGCGGCGCGAGGTGTCGAAATGCGCGTAATCGGCGACCTTCTGCGGCGTCCCCGGCAGCAGGTACTGGTGTCCGCCCAGCCCGACCTCGGTGTAGTCGAAAAGCCCCCAGCGGGTCACCGGCAGCAGCCGGTCGAGCGTCCCCGCCGCCTCCACCGTCAGTTCGGCGCGCCGGGTCGAAAACAGCAGCCAGTCGACCGCCGGCACGGCGCGGGTCCAAACGCCGGCGCGCGCGTCGTCGTTCATATAGTGAATCCCGTACAGCGTCGGCTGCATCGACGAAGTCGGAATCTGGAAGGGCTGGAAGTAAAGCCCCCGGATGCCGCAGGCGACCATCGCCACCACCGCGATCAGATCGAGCCAGCCATGCAGCCAGCCGAGGCTGTCGTATGGAATGATCCGCCGGTACTCCTCCTTGAACGCGTCGAGCTTCGACCGGATCTCCGCGCGGGAACCCCGCCGCGCCAGGTCGCGATATTCCTCTTCGAGGCGGAGCAGCTGCTCCTTTCGTTCCTGAGAAAGGATGTCGTCGTCGACATGACGCCGGTCGGCGAGACGTTTCGCCGTCCGTTTGGCCCGCCGCCGCCACCGCAAATTCAGCCAGTATTCGATCATATCCGGTTCAGCCCTCGTCTCCCGCCTTGAGCACCGCCACAAAGGCCTCCTGCGGGATGTTGACCTTGCCGATCGATTTCATCCGCTTCTTGCCTTCCTTCTGCTTCTCCAGAAGCTTGCGTTTGCGGCTGATATCGCCGCCGTAGCACTTGGCCAGCACGTTCTTGCGCAGCTGGCGGACGCTCTCGCGGGCGATGATCTTGCCGCCGATCGCCGCCTGGATCGCCACCTGGAACTGCTGCGTCGGGATCACCCCGGCGAGGCGTTCGGCCAGCTGCCGGCCGCGCGCGTAAGCCATGTCGACGTGGACGATCGAACTGAAGGCGTCGACCGGTTCGCCGTTGACCAGGATGTCGAGCTTGACCAGCTTGCCGGCGCGGTAGTCGGCGGGTTCGTAGTCCATGCTGCCGTAGCCCTTGGTGAGCGATTTGAGCTTGTCATGGAAATCGATCAGAATTTCGTGCATCGGCAGTTCGGCGGTGATGATCACATGGGTGCCGTCGACCGAGTCGGTATGGGTGCAGAGGCCGCGCTTGGACATGATCAGATTCATCACGTCGCCGATGTAATCGTTGGGCATCATGACCCGGGCGACGATCATCGGCTCCTCGATGCGGTCGATGCCGGAGGGGTCGGGGAGGTAGACCGGATTGTCGATTTCGAGCATCGTGCCGTCTTTCATGTAGACATGGTAGACCACCGACGGGTAGGTGGCGATGATGTCCATGTCGTACTCGCGGCGCAGCCGCTCCTGGATGATCTCCATATGCAGCAGCCCGAGGAAGCCGCAGCGGAATCCGAAACCGAGCGCCGCCGAGGATTCGGCCTGATAGAAGAACGCCGCGTCGTTGAGCTGAAGCTTGCTCATCGAAAACTTCAACTGCTCGTAATCGGCGGTGTCGATCGGGTAAATGCCGGAAAAGACCATCGGATGCACCTCCCGGAATCCGGGCAGCACCTCGGAAGTCGGGTCGTTGACGTTGGTCACGGTGTCGCCGATTTTGGTGTCGGAGGGGCTTTTGATATTGGGAATGATGTAGCCGACGCTGCCGGCTTCGAGGCGTGCCGCCGCCTTCATCTCCGGACCGAAGAACCCCACCTCCTTGACTTCGCTCTCGAGCCCGGTGGAACACAGCCGGATCCGGCTGCCGCGCTGAAAGGCGCCGCGCACCACCCGCACGTAGGTCACCACGCCGCGATAGGAGTCGTAGGTCGAGTCGAAGATCAGCGCCGCCGACCCCTTGTCGGTCTCGGTCGCCGGCGGCGGCACCCGGTCGGCGATCGCTTCGAGCAATTCGCGGACCCCCTCCCCGGTTTTGCCGGAAACGAAGAGCGCCTCCTCGCGCGGAATCGCCAGAATCTCCTCCATCTGCTGAAAGCACATGTCGAGGTTGGCGGCGGGCAGGTCGATCTTGTTGATCACCGGGATCACCCGGACGTTCTGGCGGAAGGCCAGCCCGACGTTGGCCACGGTTTGAGCCTGGACCCCCTGGGTGGCGTCGATCAGCAGGATCGCGCCTTCGCAGGCGCCGAGCGAACGGCTGACTTCGTAGGTGAAGTCGACGTGTCCCGGCGTGTCGATCAGATTGAACTCGTAAATTTTTCCATCCCGCGCGGAGTAACTCATCCGCACCGGGTGGGCTTTGATGGTGATGCCGCGTTCGCGCTCGAGGTCCATGCCGTCGAGCAGCTGCTCCTGGAGGTCGCGTTTTTCAACGGTTTCCGTGTATTCGAGCAGCCGGTCGGCCAGGGTCGATTTGCCGTGGTCGATGTGGGCGATGATGGAGAAGTTACGAATCAGGGCCAATTCCGCCATTGAAATTCAATTCCCGCTGGTTGTGCATATTTTCTTTAACCTGATAATATACTTCCGAAACAAAATGAATTCAAGGCCGATTGCATTTTCGGTCTTTCCATGTTATGGTAGCGGATGGATTCACGACAACCCTTTGGAGGAGTGCGATGAAACGATGGCGACTGGCGTTCGTACTGATAGTTTCCACCTTTGCGCTCGGCGCCTGGGAGGTCGACTGGGAGGAGGCCGAAGAGCTCCATCCCGGCGTCGAACTGCTCCGCATCGCCGTCGATCAGCCGCGGCTGATGAAAATATATAGGATGCGCGTCGACCA
>JAVBSD010000351.1:0-5129 GCA_031547325.1 Victivallaceae bacterium
GGCATTCGCAGAAGCCGAAGCCGTCGTTCTGGCTGATCGAAATCATCCGGGTGCCGGGCGCGGCGCGCAACCACTCCGCCGCCCGTTCGGCCAGCATCGCCGGCACCTCGGGGTTGGAGAGGCACAACTGCCCGTGGCTCACCCGGCGGCCGCCGATTTCGGCGTACCATTCCGGGTGCGCGGCGAAAAATTCGTCCGGCGGCAACAGCTGGGCGAAGGTATGGCACCAGCCGAGCAACGATTCGTGCCCGCCGTATTCCTCGGGGATGTTCTGCCAGTGGCCGTTGTTGCGGCGGCGGGCCGCGAAGACCGGATCGCCCAGGTCGTAGCCCGTGGCTTCCCGGACCGCGAAGGGCGGAGCGTAGCGGAAATCGAGTTCCGGCACACTCAATTCGTCGTACCGGGGGATGTCGGTCTCCGAAGCGCTCCAGAAGCGCACCCCGACGCCCTCCTCCAGCAGCGTATAGACCGCGTACAGCGTCCCGCGCGGCCTCGCCCCGGAGAGGATCAGGCCGGCGCCGGCGGTTTTGATGATGACTTCATCCGGCCGCAGGCCGGCGAAATCGATTCCGCCCAGTTGCCCGGCGATGAACTCGGACTGGCCGAGGTAAATCGCCGGAGTCCCGGGTTCGGCGGCGGCGGCGATGTCAAGCTCGACCCCGGTCATGGCCCGGACGAAATTCCTCAATTCATCAGCGGCGGTCCGTTCGGCCGGATGCGCGTCCCCGGGCAGTACGATCACCGCCCGGGGAGCTCCGTCCGCGACCAGCGTCACGCCGAAAACGGCCGGCGGCATCAAAGCCGCCAGCCAGATCAGCAATCCGTTGCGCAACAGCATTCTCACCACACCACGGCCGGATAGTTGTCGTGATAGGAATAGTAGAGCAGCAGTTCGCTGTCGTTCCACTTGTACATGTCGACCGCGGCGACGTGACCGTCGCCGAACAGGTTGTTGTTGCGCTTGGAATGACGGTGCAGCATCACATTGTTGAGATAGTGCGGGTTATCCGTCACTTCCACGAACACGAAGCCGAAGTCGGCGCCGTCGCCCGCGGTCACCAGCTCCGACGGCATCTTGCTGGCGGACATGCGGCGCGGCGCGTAGGTCGGCCCCCAGCCCGGATAGCGCGCCATGAAGCCCAGCGCCATGCTGTAGGCGTAGTCCGGGTAATAATAGAATCCGCCCGAGCCGTCCGAGGTCGGCTGCCGGGTCGACGACGGGCAGGCGCCGACCGGGGCCGGTTTGGTCACATCCCAGTCGCTGCCGCCGGTGTAGGGGTAGACGCTCTCCCACCAGGTCAGATGCCAGCCGCTGTTGTAGACGGGCATGTAGTCATTCCAATCGCCGGCGTACATGTGGCAGCCGAGTCCGAGCTGCTTGAGGTTGCTGACGCACTTGATCGCCTGCGCCGCGGCGCGGGCCTTGGAGAGCGCCGGCAGCAGCATCGACGCCAGGATGGCGATGATGGCGATCACCACCAGCAGTTCTATAAGGGTGAATGGTTTTGTCGATTTCTTCATTTCCGTGTCCTTTCGGGTTGAAAACTTATGGCGCTTTCTTCAGCGCCGACTGACGTTCGATCAGGCATGGTTTGATGCGCCAGACGCCGCCGGCGTGTTTGCGGCTGCGGCCTCCGTCGATGATGGTGAAAATTCTTTGGGCGATACCCAGCGCATCGGTGCCCAGCGTGGTCAGGAACTCCTCGCCGGGCCGGCCGTCGAAGCCCATCACCGCGATCTCCTCCGGCACCCGGATATTCCGCTGCCGCAGCAGGGCGATGACCTTGACGGCCACATCGTCGGTGACCGAATAGATTGCGTCGAATTCCCCGGGGTCGATGCCGCGCCGTTCCAGGGCGGAGCCGACGTCGGAGAAATCGGCTTCCTGCTCCGAAGTCACGACCCGGAAATCGGCGACCCGTCCGCCGTCGAGCAGCCGTTCCGTGAAACCGGTGATGCGTTCATGAAACGGCATCCGGCGCAAACCGGGGGTGATTCCCAGGATCAGGAATTTCCGGCATCCCTGCTTCATCAGGTACTCCGCCGCCATCGATCCGCCGGCGCGGTTGTCGGTGATGACCGTGCTGGCCACGGTGTGGGCGTTGGTCGGCAGCAGGGTGATCATCCGGTGATCGCCCCGGATCCGGGCGGTCACCGCCGGTTCGAGGCGCGCCACTTCCACATCCGAGACGATCAGTCCGTCGATATCCTCAAGGTTGCGCAGCAGCCATTGTTCGTCCTCGGCGTCGCGCATGAACCAGTAGGCGATGTTGTGGCGCTGCGCTTCGGGCAGCTGAATGAGCTGCTGATAGACCATCATCAGCACCGGTTCGAGCTCCGAAAACGCCGCGCCGCCCAGCCAGACGATCTTCAGCGCCCTCTCGTGGAGGAAGCGGTTGCGGATCACGCTGCGCCGGCCCCGGGTGCTCTCCACAAGACCGTCTTTGCGCAGATCGGCGAGCGCCTGGCGCAGCGTGGTGCGCCCGACGTCGAACATCCGAGCCAGCCGGGTTTCCGATGGCAGGTAGGCGCCGTCCGTCCACTTGCCGGCCCGCATCTCCGATTCCAGGGTCACCCGGACCTGGATATGCTTGGGCATGTGTTCAAAACCGGCGTCTTGAGTCAAAGCGGGATTTTCCGTTCCGTTCATCCGAAGTCCATCATATTTCTTTGTTGTTCGCCAATTAGTATATTAAAATAAAACAACTTTGTCAATAAGGCAAACAACTTTAATGCAATTTTTTTCAAAGTCGGAACCCGGCGGTCCGGTCGCTGGAAGCACCCTTCCAGCGCGGCCTGGCGGAGCGCGGTGTGGCGCTGTTGATCGTGCTGCGCGAGGAGGATGAGCGCGGGCAGCATCCGCTGTGCCGGGTCGAAGCCCCGCAACCGGAAGCGGTGGAGGCTTTGGCAGGGCGGTTCCGGAGGCGCGCGTTGCGGCGCTCAACGCCTATTGGCATGAAATCGCCGGCGCCGGCGCGGAGCGGGTTCACAAGGTCTCCGGGCGCGACCGGCTTCATGCAATATGCGGGCTATTTGCCGCGCTGCCGGGCAAGACGAAAAAACTCCCTGATCAACGCTTGCGCCTCCCCCGCCAAAACCCCGCCCGTCACCCCAACCCGCCACAACATCCCCGGAAACCCCGGAATGTCAAGAGCCGAACCGCAAGCCCCCGAACGCGGATCGGATAACCCGTAAACCAAACGCCCGACACGCGCATTGACCAAAGCCCCCGCACACATGGCGCAAGGCTCCTTCGTCACGTACATCGTGACATTTTCCATGCGCCAGTCTCCCAGCGCCGCCATCGTCATCGACAAAGCCAGCATCTCGGCATGCGCCGTCGCATCCTTGAGCATCTCCACCTGATTCCAGGCCCGGGCCAACACCGCCCCGTCCGCAACCGTCACCGCCCCGACCGGAACCTCCCCGGCCTCAAACGCAAGCTCCGCCTGACGCAACGCCAGACGCATGTAGTACTCGTCGTCGAAAAAACTACTCGGCATCCCTGAAGACCACCTCCGAATTGGTCACCGCGTTGTTGGTGCGCGCGAAGTTGAAGTTCAATACCTTGTTGCCGTAAGAATAACTGAAGATGATGAACTCCTCGTTGAGACGCACCGGCAGACGCGTGGCGTCGCGCGGATCGAAAATATCCTCCAAAGTCAACACGTTGCGGGTGAAAGAAAAATCGACGCCCGCCGCCAGCCGCTCCGCCGCCTCGTACTTTTCCTTCGACCCCGCGGAATATTGACGATTTTTCAGAATCGCAATCTCCGGAGCAAACTTGGTCAGCACGTCAATATCCTCGGAAGGCAGCCGCTCCTCCTGCCAGACACAACCCGCGCCAACTCCCAGCAGCAGGACCGCGGCCAACGCCGCCAATAGAAATTTCCTCATCGTCACCCTCCCTCTGCCGCCGAAACTTACGTGTGGTATTCGGCGTTGATTTTCACGTATTCATAGGAAATGTCACAACTCCAGACCCAATAGTCGGCGCTGCCCGCGCCGAGACTGACCCGAATGGTGAATTCAGGCTTTTTCATGACTTCGGCCAACGCCGCTTCCGGCGTGCCGGCGTCGCAGCCGGCGGCGACCACCGGCATGGCGTCGTACCACACATTCACCCTGGCCGGATCGAACTCGGCCCCGGAATACCCGAGCGCCGCAACCAGCCGCCCCCAGTTGGGATCGCAGCCGAACCAGGCGGTCTTGCACAACAGCGAATTGGCGATCGCCTCGGCGCAGAGCCGGGCGGTCTCCCGGTCCGGAGCCTCTTCCACCGCCACCGTGACGAACTTGGTCGCACCCTCGCCGTCCAGCACCATCTTCCGGGCCAGCAGCTGCATGATCGCGGTCAGCGCCGCCTGAAAACGTTCGGCTTCGGGAGTCCCCCGGGCAATCGCGACGCCCGAAGCGCCGTTGGCCATCAGCACCACCGTGTCGTTGGTGCTCATATCGCCGTCGACCGTGATGCGGTTGAAGGAAATTTCATTGCCGGCCGCCAGCATCTCCGCCAGCAGTTCGTTGCCGGCCGCCGCGTCGGTGGTGATGTAGCAGAGCATCGTCGCGTGCGGCGCGGCAGTGACCAGCCTGGGATCGATCATGCCGACGCCCTTGGTCATCGCGCCGATTTTCACCGCGCGTCCGCCGCCCAGGTCGACTTCGAGCGCGGCGTATTTCGGCACCGTGTCGGTGGTCATGATCGCGTGCGCCGCCCGGAGGCCGCCGTCGGCGTCGAGGGCCTTGACCGCCAGGCCGATGCCGCGGCGCATGACCTCCATCGGCAGCTGTACCCCGATCCGGCCGGTGCTCGACACCAGGACCCGGTCGGCGTCGACGCCGAGCCCGGCGGCGGTCAGGCGCGCGCACTCCTCGGCGTTGGCGATGCCGGCGTCACCGGTACAGGCGTTGGCGTTGCCGGAATTGACCAGGACCGCCTGGATGCGGTCGACACGGCCGCAACGGGCGCGGTCGACCAACACCGGCGCGGCCGCGAAACGGCAGCTGGTGAAGGCGCAGGCGTAATTGGCCGGCTCCGGCGAAAACAAAAGCGCCATGTCGTCGTTGCCGGATTTCTTCAGTCCCGCTTTGACCCCGCAGGCGAGGAACCCGGCGGGCGTGGTCGGCGA
>JAVBSD010000442.1:0-4774 GCA_031547325.1 Victivallaceae bacterium
AGTCGCGTTGTTGCGTCATTCCAGAATAAACCTCGGGAAAGCGTTGGGGTTTTTGGCTCCGGTGATGCCGTCGGCCAGACGGCAGTAATAACTCTGCCCGCCGCCGTCGTCATCGTCGAAGACCACGAAATTGAAACCGAAAATCCGTCCCCGCCCCTCCAGCCCCAGCGCCTTGCGCGGCAGGGTGACGGCATACCGGGTCACTCCGGCGGCCTCGTCCCGGACAATCGTGTAATCCAATTCTCCGGGCGTCCCATGGGCGACATGCGCCTGCGGCCCGGCTTCGGTCAGGGCGAAGACGATTTCCGTATCCGCCGCGTCGTAACCGTCCGATCCGCCCGAACGCACCTCCGCGTCAAAGGCGACTTGCAGGCAATCGCCGTTCCAGATCGACGAACCGTCGCGATTATTGCAATGCCGGTCGTCGCGGACCTCGGCCGCCAGATAGAGGTTTTCCGCATCGTACCCGCCGTAAAACAGGACGCTCAGGTCGGCCGGCCCCTCCCAGCGGATGTGAGGATCCGGCGGCGCGATATCCGAACGCTTCTCCAGCACGAACAAAGGCGCCCGCCCCGGCTCGATCGTCCCCGCCGGCCACGGCGCAACCGCCGCCGGAAACATCCCCCGGCGCTCCCGCCCGTCGGCGGTCCGCACCAGCCAATCCAGCCGCCGCGCCCCCGGCGGAAGCGTCAGCGGTACGAACCAACCGGTTTCGGGCTCGAAATCGTGTTCGAACCACTGGCGGGCGCCGCCGTCGAAGGCGTATTCGCACACCGTCATCCCCCGGTAGCCGGTGGGATTGGAAACGCCGATGCCGCACTCGCCACGCGACTTCATCATCAACCCGACGCCCAGCGGAAAGGAGTGGTCGGCGGCCCGGTCGAGCATCGCCCCCAGGCGGGTTCCGGCGTCGGTCCCCGCGAGCGTCACGTAACGCGGCAGGGTGTCCAGCACATAAAGCCCGTCCTCCGGAATCGCCAGCGGATTGCCCATCAAATCGGTATAGACCGCGCCCTCCGGCAGGTCGAGGCCGACCGCGGCGTCGCCGACCACGCTCCACATCGCGAAAACCGCCCGGTCTTTTTGTTCGAAAAGCACCATTTTCACGTTGGGGAAACGTTCGTCCAGCCGGGCCGCGCGGACATTTTCCACCGCCCGTACCGCGGCGGCGAAGGCCGGCACCACCATCGTCGGGTCGCCGTAACGCCACATGCCGTAATCGTACTTCCCGGCCTCGACCAGCTGCTGGGACGAAAACCAGAAGAAGCACGGCGAATTCAACGCCCGGGCCAGCATCAGCGCCCGCGGCGCGCGCTTGGCCATCTCCAGCCACTTCGGATGGTCGAAAGCCAGCGTGTTGTCGATCGCGAAACCGTATTCGGAGATGAAGGCCGGCTGTCCCTTGGCCAGCTCCGAGGTCAGTCGTCCGGCGTTGCCGAAAACCTCGGCGAAATCCCAGTCCGGCAGGCCGATCCAGGTGTTTTCAGCGTCGATGTAACGCAGCCTGCGGCAATAGGCGTCCATGCTGAAGTAATCGAAATCCCCGTTCAGCTCGGCGAGCACGCCCCGGGTGAACTGGAAATCCCGCTGGTAGCAGTCCTCCCCGGAAACCCGGTTGACCGCCACCGGCACGCCGGGAGCCCCGGCGCGCAATCCGGCGATGCCGTGCCGGGTCATGACTCCGAGGCGGGTCGAAACCGGCCCGCAGACGTAGCCGTCGTGGACGGCGTCGGGATATTTTGTCCGGTAGTAGGCCTCGTTGCCGGCGATCAGGTCGTCTTCGCCGCCCAGTTCATACAGATCGACCGCGTCGCCGGCGTATTCGCCCAGCTTTTGCAGCATCTCCCCGAAATTCCGGCAGGCCTCCTCGGTCGGCAGCAGGTTCTTGCCCGGATTCAGGCCCATCCGGGCCGCTTCGGCCGCCTCCTCCGGGTCGCGGGCCCAATCCGGCGTCGACGGCTGATGGATCAGCGAAAGCTTGTTGAAAAACCCCGCCTCCTTGCGTCGCCGCAGCCCCGCCACAACCCCGAAATCGTATTCACCGGGGCGCGGTTCGAGGTTGTTCCAGGTGACGCAGCTCTCCAGCCAGCGCACGCCGATGCGTTCGCCGCCCGGCGGCAAACCGCCGTTGACGCCGGAAAATGGCGCGATATCAAGATCGTTCGGCAACGGCGGCAGGATCACCGCAAAGGTGCGGACCGCCTCCGCGACCGCTTCGTCCCCCGCGCCGGTCCAGACCGCCCGCACCGTGAAATGCCCGAGCCCGGAAATCCCCTCCGGCACCACCCGTTCGCGCCACGCCCGTTCGCGCCACGCCGCCGGAAAGCGCTGTTCCGACACCGCGCGGCCCAGGTAGTCGTTGACCGTGACCGTCAACGCCAGATCCTGCGGCGTCGCGCCGCGGGCGTCCAGCGCCATCACCCGGAAGGCGATCTCCTCCCCCGGGAAATAGACCGCCGAAGTCGCGCTCTCGACCGCCATCCCGGTATACAGACCGGGCTCGGCCGCGAACTCCCGCGCCTCCTTGCCGGCGTCGAGCTGACAGGCGTCGAAGTGGATTACCAGGTCGTCCGCACCGTCATTGGCCGCGCCGAAGAGCAGCCAGTACACCTCTTCCCGCGTCCGGAACGGCACCTCGCAGCGCCGCCATTCCTCGCCGAGCTCGACCTCGAAGCCCTCCGTATGCATCCAGCCGGTGTTGACCAGCGTCACCTGCGCCCTGACGCCGGGCCGGGAGGCCCTGGCGTAAAAACTCAACACATAATCGGCCTCCTTCTCCAGCCGCAGCTCCGGCCCGTGGAAGGTGGCCCCGTCGCCGGGCGGCAGCGTGAAGCAGACCGACTGCCCCCCCTCGGCCGCGTCGGCGGCGTCGAAAACCAACGCCGCCGTCCCGTTCCACGAGGTCCGGAAGTACCCATAGCCGGCCTCATAGCCCGAATCCCCCGGCAACAATCCGGCCGTCGCCGCGCCGCAAAACATCAACGCGCAAATGATTCTCCGCAGCATGGCTCAGTCCAATCCGATCTTCCAGTAAGTGGCCGCGCCGACCGTGTAGTTCGCCGAGGCTTTTTTCGGCGCCACGTGGCCGTCGCCGAAGAGGAAGTTGCCGCGCCCGTTGTGGTTGAAGCGGATGACCGCCTCGCCGTCGGCCACCGTCATGTAGGTGCCGCGGGCGGCAAAATTGTCGGTGCCGGGATCGATCTTGGCGTAATTGATCGACCCCTGGTCGGCGGGTTCACCGGCCAGCACCGAATAGCCGGGTTCCTTCATGCCCGCCAGGGTGTAGCAGGCGCGCTCCTCGCCGGCGCGGTTGCTCCCCGCCCAGAAGTTCCAACCGTAGTTGCCCGGCCGCTGCGGGAAGCCGTCCCACAGGAAATCCTGGTTGTTGCGCGATTCCGACGGACAGAGCAGCACGCCGTAATCGCCGCCGAACATCTCTCCGGAATGAAAGAGCACGAACCAGTACTCCAGCGCATTGCGCTCGTGCGGGATCACATAGTCATTGTAATCATTGGCGTAGAATGCGTTGCACAGCCCGAGCTGCTTCAGGTTGCTGACGCATTTGATCGCCTGCGCCGCCGCCCGCGCCTTGGACAGCGCCGGCAACAGCATCGACGCCAAAATTGCGATGATCGCGATCACCACCAACAACTCAATCAAAGTAAACGATTTGCGTTTCATGGTTCCACCTCCGTTATAGGTTGTCTTCATCGGGATTTCCTCCAGCGTTTCAAGTTTGGCGACATATTGACGATGGCGTAGCCGGAATTGCCGGCCAGAAGATCGGTCAGGCACTTGACGCACTGGCCGCCGATCGCCTCCATGTCGTCGGAAAGGGTGTCGATGCCGAAAAACTGCGGCGTCAGATCGGTCTGGTTGCATTCGGCGACGATGGGAAAAAGTGCGCCGGAGGCGATGCCGCGGCGCTGCGCCGCCACCACCACCAGGACCGGTTCGATGGTGGTCAACAGGCTGTCGAAATCTCCTCCCTCCTCCCACAACCGTTCCACTCCGGCGTAGAGTTCCTCCGCCGGAATGGTCCCGGCGTCGGTCGCCGGGTTGGCGACGACGCAGCGGCAGTCCGCCTCCGGCAGGCCGTGGCGGCGCATCGCCCGCAGGACGCCTTCGTGGCGGTCGGCGTAGCCCTGGTGGCGGCTGGCCACCAGCACCGCCGGGCGGCGGTAGCCCTGTTCGATCAGATATTCCGCCGCCATTTCCCAGCCGTGCATGGTGTCGATCCGCACCAGCGAAAAGGGCCGCGACGGCATCGAGGAAACCGCGCGGTCGATGGCCTGCCCGAGCACCACCAGCGGCTTGCGCAAATTGATGAACCAGGTCAGGTCGGCGAGCCGGAAATCCCCGGCGACGATGAAGCCGTCGTTGTCGGCGAGCTGGGAAAACTTTTCGGCCGAATCGTTCTGCCGGCCGTCGAGATGCCAGAAACTGTAGCGGTAGTTGCGGTTGCCGTCGGCGGCGTGCTCAATCCCGTTCATGAAAGACAACAACCCGTGCTGCAAGCCGAAGTTGAAGACCACCACCGCGATCCGCCAGTTGCAGACCCTGGCCTCCGGCTCCGCCTGAACGGCGGTTTCGACCCAGAAAGTCCCCTGCCCCTTGACCCGCGATACGCAGCCGCGCTCCTCCAGCACGTCCAGCGCCTTGCGCACCGTGACCCGGCTGCAGTTGTACTTGCCGGCCAGTTCGCGCTCCGAAGCCAGCCGGCTGTACGCTCCCGCGTTGCCGGCCGCCGCCTCGCGCACCAGCGTGTCGGCGA
>JAVBSD010000121.1:0-7284 GCA_031547325.1 Victivallaceae bacterium
GGGACAATCCGGAGGCGGCGGGGCGGCTGGTGTTCATGTACCACCGGCTGCTGGCGGACCCGCTGCGGGGACCGGCGTTCCTGCTGGATTACCGGGAAGTCGGGCGCATCATGGCCGAGCACCTGGCCGAAAACGGCCACCGCCGGATCGGGTATCTGAGCGCTCCGGTTTATTTCTGCGACGGCTACCTGCCGGATCCGCACGAGATCGTGCGCGACGGCATGCGCGACTTCTGCCTGGCCGCCGGCCTGGAATTCGTCGACGAAACGGCCGACCGCTGTTTCCACGGCGAACCGATGGCCGCCGTGGTCGCGGGCCTGGCCGCCTCCGGCCGGATGCCGACCGGCGTCGGCGCCCACTCCGACAGTTGGGTCGCGAATGAAATCCTGCCCGCGGCGCGGGCGGCGGGGCTGGAGGCGCCGCGCGACCTGTCGATCGTCAGTTTCGGCGACACGCCGTGGGCGGTCGAGACTTCGCCCCGGTTGACCACCCTCAACATCCGGTTGGAGGAAATTGCCGGATTGGCCGCCGAGGCGCTCTTTTCCGACGACGCGGACGAACAGTTCGTGAATCCGCTGCTGGTCCGGCGCGACTCGGTACGCGATCTCAACCATACCCGTTAACCTGAACAAGGAGAAGTGCAATGAAACGGATTCCAAGATTTACGCTGATTGAGCTCCTGGTAGTGATTGCGATTATCGCAATTTTGGCGTCGATGCTGCTGCCGGCCTTGTCCAAGGCGCGGGCGGCGGCGCAGTCGGCCAAGTGCATCGGCAACCTGAAGCAGATTTCGTTGTTCTCCGAGCTGTATTGCAACGACAACTCCGACACCTACATGGCCTGGAAGCTGAGTCTCTCCGGCGCCTGGTATTACAATCCGTGGCGCTTGTTGATGGACGGCGGCTACTCCGACGGCGAGGTCTTCGGCTGTCCGTCGGTCGAGGGGAACCGGAGCTTTTACGATTACAAGCGTTACGGCCGCTCGACCTATGTCTGGGAGGCGAGCGCCGGATGGTGGACCTCGGTACAGTACGCGCCGGCGATCAAGTCGGGGGCGACGGCCAAAGACCCGTCCAATTGCGTCCTGGGTTATTGTTCCGGCAGCCTCGGCACGGCCGGCGTTCAAGCCCGGGCGCATATCGGCGCGGATATGCTGTCGACCGAGCTGGAATATCCGAGCCAGAACCAGCACGGCGGCTGGCTGCAGTTCTTCTGCGCCGACGGCAGCGCGCGCAAGTCGGAATTCGACGTCCGGGGCTCCGAGGGCTGGGCGGCCAAACGCACCCGGCTCGGGGTCACCACCAACCAATTTCTGCAGTAAGGAGTTATGATGTGCCGGATGATTTTGCTCGGGGTGTTGCTGGCGGCGACGGTCATCGGGGCGGCGGAGGACCTCCGTCCCGCCTTTGACAAAAGCGCCTACCGGGGGACTCTGTGGACCCAGGTCAATCCGTGGTGGCCGCCCAACAAGCCCCGGACCGGCCAGCCGCTCGGCGGTCCCAACTACGCCCGGAAGATCTATCCGGAGCGGCCGGTCGAATACTGGGCGGAGGCGATGCGCGAAACCGCGGCGTGCGGCATGACCGGCTGGCAGTTCGAGCTGAACGCCGCCGCCCCCGGTTACGGCTACAACTTCAAAAATGAAATCCTGCCGGCGGCGGCTTCGCTCGGCGGGGATTTCAAGCTGGCGATTTTTCTCGGTGTGTTTACCGGTTCCAGGGAAACGGCGGTCAGCCAATTGTTCGCCCAGTTCGACATCTTCGCCGACGAGTGGCGCAACCATCCGAACATCTACCGCCTCGACGGCCGGCCGGTGATTTCGGTGTACACGCCCTTCGAATCCCTCACTCCGGAGGATTGGGGCGAGATCATCCCGAAATTCGAGGAACGCTTCGGCCCGGCCATATGGCTGGCGAACATCTGGTCGAAGACCTACGACGTCGCCAGCAAGCCGGAGCAACTGCGCGCCTATCTGCCCTGCTTCGACGGCATCACCGCCTACGCCAATTGGGGCGGCCAGGACGAACTCTACCGGGTCGTCGGCGAGATCATGCACAAGGAATTTCCGCAGAAGATCTTCGAGGGGAGCGTCCACAATACCTACTCCGTCCATTACTACCACGGCGGCGTGCCGACGGTGCTCTCGGAGAAGTACCGCCGAAGCTGGCAATCGATGGCCGACAACAACGTCGACGCGGTGGTGCTGACCAATCTCTTCGACCACTGGGAAAATTCGCTGGTCCTGCCCTGTTACGAGCGCGGCGACTTCCTGATGCGCTACGCCGAATACGAGATGCACCGCATCTTCGGCAAGCCGTTCCGGGCGACGGCCGAACCGGAACTGGTGCTCACCAACTACATCGACATCATTCCCGGCCGGCGGCCGATCCGTTTCGAGGTGGTCGCCTTTCCGCTGGCGGCGGAGGTCGCCGACCGCGAGGTGACGGTGACGGTCGAGGTCTGCGATTCCTCGGGCGCGGTGCTGCACGCTTTTCCGGCCGAACGATTGACACTGGATGAACTTCAGGCCCGCGTCTTCGAGCTGCCGCCGGAGCGCTTCCTCGACCAGCGGGCGGTGATTCCGCGCATCGTCTGGCAGTGGCGCGGCGAAACCCGCCATGGCGACTACAATCCGCCGACCATTCTCGACACGTCGATCCGGACCAGTTGGATGTTCTGGGCGCGTTCGACCGCCAACCGGGTGGCGGCGACGCTGCCGGCGACCGACTGGCGGATCAACGGCCGCCCGGCCGGAGCGACGGTCGACTGGCGTGAAGCCAACGGCTTCGGCGTGTTCACCACCGCGATCGCGCCGGCGACGGCCGGGGCGGTCAACCGGACGCGGATCATGCGCAACGGGATGGAGTGGTACGGATGGAACGGCAAGGAGCTGGCGCTGGGGCGGGCTTTTCAACTGCCGTACCCCGGCGCGGCGCTGAACTTCTACTGGATGGAAATGGAGACGCCGGCGGGCAGCCGTTTCCAGACTTTGCCGATCTGGGTCGACGCCGGGGCGCGTCCGGGGAAGGCGACGCTGCCGCTGCTGCTGGACGACGAGCGGATCATCGGAGTCGAGGTCGAGGCGGCGCGGGTGCCGTTTTTCTACTATCCGTGCGAAGTCGATTCCGGCAATCTGCTGCTCGACGTCTCCGGCTACGAGCACCACGGCAGGCTTCAGAAAAACGGCGAAGTCGGCTACGCCTACGGCTCGCTGCAGTACACCGGGTACTATCACTATCACAACGGCGGTTTCGGGGGGACGGCCAACCGGCACTTCATGCGCGACGAAGCGGGGAGGGGGTTTCTGCGTTTCGACGGCGCGGACAAGGATTTCTATATGATTTCCGGCGGCACCGCGTTCCCGTACGCCGCGACCTGGGAATTGGAGTTCCGCGCCGACGCGTCGGGGGAGACCATGTATCTGCTGGGGACGGCGAACAACCAGATCAACATCCGCATCGAACCCGACGGGCGGCTGACCGCTTCACGGGGCGGCGTCCACGAGGGCCCCGGCGGCGCCGCGCCGAAGACCAAAGCCACCGTCCAGGTCGCCACCCAAGCTTCGGTCGCCGACGGTCAATGGCACCGGATCGCGGCGGTCTACGATCTGCGGCAGCTCAAGCTGTACTGCGACGGCGTGCTCCAGGAAGCGAAGGCGATCGCGCCGACCCCGGAACACGAGGCCATCGACCACGTGATGCTGGCCGCCGGATGCGGATTCCTCCACGCGCCCCATTCCTACTTCACCGGGGATATCCGGAATGTCCGCTTCTACGGACGCAACCTGGAGGAGCACGAACTGATGCGCTGAGCACTTGCAAAGAAGGCGGTCCCGCGGTATATTATACGACGTCCGTTTCACGAATCCTGATTCATACACGCGGGTACCTATGTTCAAGCCGGTTCTGTTCTGCGATCTCAAGAGTTACTCCTGGAGCAAATTCCGCAGCGACCTCTTCGCCGGGCTGACCGTCGGGGTGGTGGCGCTGCCGCTGGCGATGGCCTTCGCCATCGCCTGCGGGCTGCCGCCGGAGAGGGGGATCTACACCGCCATCGTCGGCGGTTTCCTGGTGGCGCTGCTCGGCGGCAGCCGGTACCAGGTCAGCGGACCGACCGGCGCGTTCATCGTCATCATCGTCGCGATCATCGGCCAGCACGGCTTCGGAGGGTTGGTGCTCGCCACGCTGATGGCGGGGGTGATTCTGATCCTGCTGGGGGCGTTCCGGCTGGGGGCGCTGATCAAGTTCGTGCCGTTCCCGGTGGTGACCGGATTCACCTCCGGGATCGCGGTGGTGATTTTTTCCACCCAGCTCAAGGACATCTTCGGGCTGGATGTGGAGATGCCGGCGGATTTCGTCGGCAAGATCGTGGTCTGCGCGCAGAATTTCGGCTCGATCCATTGGCGGCCGTTGCTGCTCTGCGCCGGATGCGCCGGGGCGATTTTTGCGTGCCGCAGGTATTTCCCGCGATTGCCGTCGATGCTGGCCGGGATGCTTTTGGCGACCCTGATCGCGGTGATTTTCAAGCTCGACGTCGAGACCATCGGCATGCGTTTCGGCGCGCTGCCCTCGTCGCTGCCGGCTCCGGCGTTTCCCGATTTCATTTGGCGCGATCTGCCCGATTTGTTCATGCCGGCGGTGACCATCGCGCTGCTGGCGGCGATCGAATCGTTGCTCAGCGCCACGGTCGCCGACGGGATGACCGGCGAACGGCACCGTTCGGACACGGAGCTGATCGCCCAGGGCATCGGCAACATCGGCGCGGTGATTTTCGGCGGCATTCCGGTCACCGGTGCGCTGGCCCGGACCGCGGTCAATATCAAGAGCGGGGCCAAAACGTCGCTGTCGGGGGTGATTCACGCGGTGACGCTGCTGGGAATTCTGCTGCTTTTCGGCTCCTTCGCCCGGATGATTCCGCTGGCGGCGCTGGCCGGGGTGATGGTGGTGGTCTGTTACAACATGAGCGAGATTCACGCTTTTACCCGGATGTTTCGCGGCCCGAGGGGCGACTGGGGCGTGATGGTCATTACCTTTGCGATTACGATTCTGGTGGATCTGGTGGCGGCGGTCCAGGTCGGGGTGCTGCTGGCGGCGTTCCTGTTCATCCGCAAGATGGCGCTGGCGGCGGACGTCAAGCTGATCCGCAGTCAGGAGGAGGAGGATTCGGAGACCTACGACCCCGACGCCACCGCGGAGAAGGATATTCCGTCCGGGGTGGCGGTTTTCGAAGTCCAGGGGCCATTTTTCTTCGGCGCGGTGGACGCTTTTCAGGAAACGGTCATGGGGATGCTGAGATCGAAAGCGCCGCGGCTGGTGGTGGTGCGTCTCCGCCATGTGCCGGTGGTGGACGCGAGCGGCCTCAACGTGATCGCGGACTTCGCCGGGTATTGCCGGAAGCGGAATCTGCCGCTGATTTTTTCCGGCGTCCAGCCGCAGCCTTATAAAATGCTCAAAAAATACGGCATCGTCGCCGAGGTCGGCGAGAAAAACGTCTGTCCGGACATCGACAAGGCACTGCTCCGGGTCGACGAAATCCTTGCCGAATCCCAAAATAACGGCGGGGATGGGGATTGAAAAAGCCGTAAGCCGGGGATATAGTATTCTGAACAGACAGAGGAGTCGGAGACGCGGAGGAGTGCATGGAGTTCGCGTCTCCGGAAAAGTTCGGAGGCGGGTCTTATGCGGAAACGGATCGTTGCGGCCATTGCCGCGCTGTGGTGTGTCGTGTTTTTTTCACTCTCCGGCTGCGGCAAGGCGGCGCCCCCGCCTCCTCCTCCTCCGGTCAAGGTTTCGGTCATGGCGGCCGCGGCCGGAAAAGTTCCCCGGCAGGTGACGCTGATCGGCTCGGTGCGGGCCTTCGCCGCGGTCGATTTGGTGGCCCGGGTCGGCGGCTATCTGCTGGAGCGGAATTTCCGCGAAGGGCAGTTCGTCCACAAGGGCGATGTGCTCTACCGCATTGAACCCTACCAGTACGACGCCGCGGTCCGGGTTGCGCAAGGCGATCTGGGCGTGGCCATCGCCACCCGGAAAAATGCCGTGATCACCATGGAGCGCCAGCGCGAGCTGGTGGAGCGGCTGGCCACTTCGGTGCAGAATTACGACAACGCTCTCGCCGCCAAGGTCGAAGCCGATTCCAAGGTGGAAATTCTTCAGGGGCAGCTGGAGCAGGCGCTGTTGAATCAGTCCTATACCCGGATCACGGCGCCTTTCGACGGCTGGATGGGCTTGAGCAGCAGCGACGTCGGCAACCTGGTCGGGCCGGACAGCGGCGTACTGGCCACCATCGTCGACCAGTCGCGGATTCTGGTGCTGTGCGCTCCGGCGGACAGCGACCTGCGGATTCTGGGGGAGCACCTCGGGGTGGCGCAGGCCTTCGACAATCTGCGGATCGAGCTCTTTTTGGAGAGCGGCGAGGCGTATCCGAAGCCGGGCGCCGTCGTCCGCAACGACAACCGGATCGATCCGTCGTCGGCCACCACCGCCATGCTGGCGATTTTTGAAAATCCGGACGGCGTCCTGGCGCCCGGCCAGTTCGTCACGCTGAATTTGCAGAGCTCGAAGGTGGAGGAGCTGCTGCTGGTGCCGCGGATCGCCGTTCTTTCCGACCAGACCGGCGATTACGTGTGGGTGGCCGGCGACGGCGACAAGGTCGAACGCCACAATCTGGTGGTGAGCCAGGAGTTCGATCATTTCGTCGCCGTTTCGCAGGGCGTCAAGGCGGGGGACCGGATCATCCTCGACAACCTCGCCAAGATGCGCGCCGGCTCCGCCGTCGCCGCTGCCGTGTCGACCGAACTCGACGCCGAATTCAAGCGCTTGACCGAGGTGAACGAGGCCGCGCTGGCGCCGGATGAACTCAAGAATACCTATTTGACCCGGGTCGATACCGACGGCGAGGCCATCCGCGCCGCCGTCAAAGAAAGCTCCGATGAAGTGGAGAAGAGCCTGGAACGCGACTTCCAGACACCGGCGGTCCGGGATACCGGGGCGACGGATCCTGCCGGCGGTCGGTGAATCATGCTGAGTAAATTTTTCATCGACCATCCGGTGTTCGCCTTTGTGGTGGCGATTCTGATGTCGCTGATCGGGTTTCTGGCGCTGCTGTCGCTGCCGGTCGCGGAATATCCCGACATCGTTCCGCCGCAGGTGCAAATTTCCGCGACCTACCCCGGCGCCGACGCGCTGACGCTCCAGAACACCGTCGTGCTGCCGATCGAAACCCAGGTCAACGGCGTCAAGGACGAGCTCTACATGTC
The DNA here is from genome assembly GCA_031547325.1 of Victivallaceae bacterium. Lineage (GTDB taxonomy): Bacteria > Verrucomicrobiota > Lentisphaeria > Victivallales > Victivallaceae > JAVBQJ01. Next base: position 7,256 of record JAVBSD010000121.1, read on the forward strand.
CAGCATCAGCGCCGACACCGGTTCGGCGA